>NZ_SMJY01000284.1:0-5700 GCF_004348355.1 Micromonospora sp. KC721
GCCCGAGCCCGCCCCGCCGGGTTCACGGGCCAACTGGCCGCTGGTCAACAACCCGGACGACCTGGGCGACCGGGCTGCCGGCGATGTGCCGTCGTACGGCGACCGGGGCGGCCGACCGGTTGACGCGCCCACCGAGGCGGGCAAGGAGCGGCGGGTCACCCCGCCGTGGCTCGCCGACGACCTTCCGCAGGAGCCGCCCGCACTGCGGCTCGTCGAGCCGCCGCCGCTGGCGGACCGGGCGCTGCGCGACAATCTCCGTCCGTCCACCGACCCCAATCTGGAGACGCCGCCGCTGCGGCTGGTGGATCGGGAGGAGCCCGGCCGTGGGTCGCGGGCAGCCCGCGGTGAACGGCCGATCCCCGAACGCCTGCCGGAGCCGGTCGAACGCCGCCCCGCCCCGATGGAGCACCGGCCTCCGCCGGTCTCCGACGAGGGCGACGGCGACCTGCTGATCTTCGCGCAGGCGAAGTCGGCGTGGTTCGTCGGGCACAGCGACTCCACCGACCTGGCCTGGTCGACCACGGCGGACACCGGCTGGCAGGCCGCCGAGCAGGCAGCTCGCCCGGCGGTCGGTTCGGAGACCAAGGCCGGCCTGCCCAAGCGGGTTCCGCAGGCCAATCTGGTGCCCGGTTCGCCGTTGCGCGACGAGCGCCCGCTACGGATCGTCCGTGATGCGGCCAGCCTCGCCGAGAACACCACCGGCTACTTCCGCGGCTGGCGTCGCGGCCAGGAGATCGGCGGATTCGCGGTCGGCGGCCGACCGGGCCGGGAGTCCGCCGGTGGCTGGGACTTCAGCCGCGACCCGGCCGAACGCGACGACGACCGGGAGTACGAGTTCCGGTCCGCCGGTTACCGTTCCTGACACCTCGACAGCGTCGTCCATCCGGGCGACAGCACTCTGTCGGGCGGGCCGGAGGCGGCTCGGGCGCGGAATCTCTGTGGGGCGGTCGAGGCCTGATCGGTGAAGATCGGGTTGTGTCCGTTCCTGCCCGTCAGATCCGTGCCCGCTACCCTGCCGACACCGTCACCGGTACCAGGCGTACCCTCCGCAGATCGCGCTCCCGGCGGTGGCGGCCGGCCGCTTCGCAGCCCCCGCGTCTGCGATGGGATACGAGAGGTCGATGTGCTCGGGAGTTGGCTCCACCGTCAAGCCCTCGCTTACGGCTGGAAGTACTCCGACATGAGACGGCTGACCCATTCCGGCTGCTGGACGTCTACCGGCAGGAACTCGGTCATTGTTGGCTTCAGGTCGATGACGGGGGTACCCGAGACCGCGTCGAGGCCGATCACCGTCAGTTCGCGGCCGCGCACGGATTCGATCGCGCAGCACGTCACCCCGATGCGGTTCGGTCGGCGGGGACCGCGACCGGCGAAGATGCCGACGGGTGGGAGGTCGGCGCGGCCGCGGTTCGGGCGGGGTTCACGGTAGTCGTCGTGTTCCGGGAACTGGTCGAAGATAAACAGCACGTCGACGTGGGAGAAGCCCTCCAACCCTTGCAGACACGCCTCGCCGAAGCGCTCGTCGATGGTGATCGTGCTGCGGACGGCACCCCAGTTGTCTGTGTGCTGGACATCCGTCCGGTCATTGCGGACCGTACCGATCTGATTGATCTCGAAGAGCATGGAGAGGCTGTTCCCTTCAGTGAATGCGATCTTCGGCCGAAGCGGCGTGACACGTGGTCACGCGACGAGCAGGAGCACGCTGATCACCACCATCACCACGGCGGTGGCCGCGTGCACGCCGTACGCAGCTGCCTTGGGGCCGTTGCTGCGCACCACGATCAGCGCGTCGCCGGCGGGCATGCCGGCGGCGGCCAACATGTACCAGCCCAGCAGGTGAGGCGTGGCCCCGGCCAGCACGATGAAGATCAAGATGCCCGAGGCGATGTCGCGCACGGCCTTAACCTTCAGCCAGGCACGGAAGGTGGGGTCCTCGGTCGGCGTGCCGGGGATGCCGAAGCCGGCTGCGGCGTGCGGCGCCCGGAAGGCGTTCAGGCCGATGACGATGATGCCTGCGCCGATCAGTCCGGCGAGGACGGTGGCGACGGTGGTAAGCACGGCGGTTTCCTCCTTGGCGACAGCAGCGACGGTCTAGCGACGCTAGATTCAATAGCGACGCTATACTGCCTTCGACAGGATGTCTAGCGTTGCTAGGATGTAGTCATGTCCGCCATCAGCGAACGCCGCGAGCGTGAGCGTGCTCACCGTCACCAGCTGATCATTACAGCCGCCCGCGAACTCGCCGAGGCCGAAGGCTGGGAAGCAGTCACGACACGACGGCTGGCTGAACGCGTCGAGTACAGCCAGCCGGTGCTGTACAGCCACTTCAACGGCAAAGACGCCATCGTCAGCGCCGTCGCCCTGGACGGATTCAGCCAACTCGCCGCCCACCTAAGCCACGCACGGCAGGCAGCCGCTGAGCCCGGACAGGCTTTGCGCGCCGTCAGCCACGCCTACCTGGCGTTCGCGACCGAGCGACCCGCCCTGTACCAGGCCATGTTCATCCTGCCCACCGACCTGAAGTTCGCGAGCACCGAGACACCGGCCCCGCTGCGGGCTTCGTTCGACGAGTTCGTCAACTGTTTGCACCCGGACAACGAGCGACGCGAACTGTTCGCCGAAGTCATCTGGAGCGCCCTACACGGCATCGCCGTCCTGTCGGGCAGCGGCCGCATCCCCCCGGACGGGCAGGAGGAGCGAGTCGACCTGCTCATCGCCCAGATCGTCGGTGCCCCGTAGGACCGGAAGTCGAGCGACCTTCGCGCACGACAACGCGCCCGACGGCGGCGGTGCCGCGTCGGGCGCGTCGAGGTCGGTCAGGCCGGGGCGACCGCGCGCGAGCGGCGCATCGTCAGCACGTACTCGACCAGCGAGATCAGCACGTGCTTGGTCGACTCCCGGTTACGGGCGTCGCAGGCCACCACCGGCACGTCGGTCGAGATCGCCAGCGCGTCCCGGACGTCCTGCGGGTCGTGGTACTGCATCCCGTCGAAGCAGTTGATGGCCACCAGGTATGGCAGCCGCCGGTGCTCGAAGAAGTCGATCGCCGCGAAGCAGTCGGCCAACCGGCGGGTGTCCACCAGCACCACGGCACCGATGGCGCCGCGTACCAGCTCGTCCCACATGAACCAGAACCGCGTCTGGCCCGGCGTACCGAACAGGTACAGGATCAGGTCCCGGTCGATCGAGATACGACCGAAGTCCATCGCCACCGTGGTCGTCTGCTTTCCCGGCACCTGCCGGGTGTCGTCGACACCCACGCCCGCGGAAGTCATGATCGCTTCGGTGGTCAGCGGCGTGATCTCCGAGACCGAGCCGACCAGCGTCGTCTTGCCGACGCCGAACCCACCGGCGATCACGATCTTCGCCGACGTCACGCGCCCGCTCGGGGTCGGCGGCCGGTGCGACATGTCAGAGCCTGCGAAGTCCACTCAGCACCCTCTCCAGCAGTTCAGTGCCCACCGCGTCGTCCGAGTCGTCCAGGATGGTCGGCTCGTGGACCGCGACCAGGCCATCCGTCGCCATGTCGGCGATGAGCACCCGGGCCACACCCAGTGGCAGCTGCATCCGCGCCGCGATCTCCGCGAGCGACTGCACACGCCCGTCACACAGCGCGGCGATGTACTGGTGCTCCCGGCCCTGGCCACTGTTGCCACTGGCAGCGGCCCGACCGCGCACCGTCGTCTCGACGAGCGCCTCCATGGCGATGTCGAGCCGGGGACGGGTACGACCACGGGTCACGGCGTATGGACGGACCAACGCTCCGGTCGGTTCGTCACGATCGACCATGTCGCCGCTCACCTCCTTCGTACCCGGCACCGGCTCTCGCCCGGTGGCACCCGCCGTTGTTGTTGTGTTGTTGCCGCCGTGCCGACCGCCTGGTCAGCTCGGTCAGCCCATCATCCCGACAGCCGTACGCGGCTGCGGCGTCAAGGCGTCGCCCACCCGGTCGACGAGCAGCGCCATCTCGTAGCCGACCTGACCGACGTCACAGCTACGGGCGGCCAGCACGGCGAACGAGGAGCCGTCCGAGATGGACATCAGGAACAGGAAGCCGTTGTCCATCTCGACGACGGTCTGCAGCACCGCGCCACCCTCGAAGCACCGGGCCGCGCCCTGGGTCAGGCTGACCAGCCCGGAGGAGATGGCGGCCAACTGGTCGGCTCGGTCCCGCGGCAGGTCTCGTGACGACGCGAGGAGCAGACCGTCGGCGGAGACGGCGACCGCGTGCGCGACACCGGGTACCCGGTCGGCGAAGTTGGCCAGCAGCCAACCGAGATCCTGCGTAGTAGTCATCCTTCTTGCTCCTTCTGCCCGCTACCGGCTGCCGGGCCGGAGCCAGGCTGCGAGGATTGCTGCCCTCCCGGAGTCGCCTCCGGATTGATGGGGTTGCTGTCCGAGGGGTTGCTCCGGCCACGCTGCACGCCTCGATGGTAGGCGGAAAGCAGCCCACGCACCCCTTCCGGTGTACGCCGCTGCACCGAGGTGGTCGGTTTCTCCACGGCACCGGGCACGAGCTGCGCCATCGGCGTCCGCTTCGGCAGACCGGTCTCGGTGGTGGCCGCCACCGGCACCTCGGAGGCGGCCACGGCGGCCCGCCAACCGTCGTCGGCCGCGGTCTGCCAACCCGGAGACTGCGGGCCGGATCGACGGTTGGGCGCGCTGTCGGCGAACGCGGGCCGACCGGCCCCCTGCGACGCCGGGCCGCTGTCGTACGGCGCTCCTCCGGCCGTCGGTGTGTTGACCATCGGCGCATTACCTGTGGTCCGTGGTGCGGGCTTCTGGACGGGCTGGCCGACGGCGTCGACAATGGGCATCTGCTGGGTGGCGGCACCGCTGGCCGTTGTGGTCGCCGCCTCCTCCGGACCCGGCTTACGGGTCCGGAACCAGGCCGACTCGAGCTCCCGGAAGATCGGCAGCTCCATGGTCTCGTCGGCGAACCGCTGCCGGTTCGCCGTCTCCTGCGGGGTGGCCGGCCGGTTGACCGGCGCGGTCTGCCCGGCACGCGGCTGCGGCACGACCGGCGGATGCGCCGGCTCGGGGCGGACCACCCGAGGCAGCTCGGTGGTCATGTCCAGGGCCGCGGCGAGCCGCTCGGGCACCGGCGGGGCGGCCGTCTCCCGCTCCGGATTGGCCACCGGCGGCCAGGCCGGCGGGGCACCGACGGCAGGCGGAACCTGCCGGGGCGGCATGGCGACCGGCGCGGCCGGGCCGGGCTGGCCGGAGACCGGCTGCGCCGAGACCGGCTGGGCCGACACGGGCGCGGCGGAGACGGGTTGACCCGACACCGGCTGACCGGAGACCGGGACACCAGAGACCGGCGGCGCGGAGACCGGCGGGGCGCTGTACGGACGGACCTCCGGGCCGCTCGGCAGCTGCCGCGGGATCACCGGCTGCTGACCGGTGACCGCCGGGTCGCCGTCGGAGGCGCGTCGCTGCGGCAGCGGGTTGACCGGCTGGCCGTTGGTGGGCCGCGGCGGGTAGCTGTCGTTGCCGTTGACTCCGGTGGCCCCGGTCAGGTCGGACCAGGCGGGCACAGCCCGTCCACCGCCCGGGTGGGCCGAGCCGTTGCGGGGTGCCGGTTCGAAGGGCCGGCCGCCCAGCGTGACCTGGTTGCCGGACTCACCGGGCCGGGGGGCCGACGACGTCGGGCGGGCACCGAGCGCGGGCAGGGCCCCGAAAACCGGGGACGGGCCGGGC
>NZ_SMJY01000285.1:0-5663 GCF_004348355.1 Micromonospora sp. KC721
GGGTCAGGGCGTTTCGGTGGGGGGTTGTTCCTCGGGACCGCCGGGTGCGGTGAAGTCGAAGTTCGCCAGCTCGTCGTCCAGGTCCGTGCTGCGCGTCGCGAAGGCCACCGGGTCGGCGAAGTCGTCGTCGGACGGGAGCAGGTCGGGGTGGCCCCAAACCGCGTCCCGACCGGCGATGCCCCGGTGCGTGGTGAGCGCGGCCCAGAGCGCGGACGCCTCGCGCAGCCGACGCGGACGCAGCTCCAGCCCGACCAGCGCGGCGAAGGTCTGCTCGGCCGGCCCACCGGCGGCCCGGCGGCGGCGGAACGCCTCGCCGAGGCGTACCACGTTGGGCAGGCGCTCCCCGGCGGCGTTGTCCACCACGTGGCAGACCCACCCCTCGACCAGCGCCAGCACCGTCTCCAACCGGGCCAGCGACGCCTTCTGCGCCGGGGTGTCCTCCGGCGTGAAGATGCCCTCCAGCGCGATCGCCTGCATCGACTCCGGGTCGGTCGGGTCGACCCGGCCCATCGCCTCCTCGATCGCCTCCCGGTTGACCCGGATGCCCGAGGCGTAGTTCTCCACCGCGGTCAGCACGTGCCCGCGCAGCCACGGCACGTGCTCGAAGAGCCGCTGGTGGGCCGCCTCGCGCAGGGCGACGTAGAGGCGTACCTCGTCCTCGGGCAGCTCCAGGCCCGCGCCGTACGCCCGGATGTTGGCCGGGACCAGCGCCGCCGTGCCGGCCGGGCCGAGCGGCAGGCCGATGTCACCGGCGGAGAGCACCTCGGCGGCGAGTGAGCCCAGCGCCTGACCGAGCTGCCCGCCGAAGAGCGCCCCGCCGAGGGTGGCCACCATCGACTGCATCGGGCCGAGCTGTGCCCGTGCCTCCGGCGGCACCAGATCGCCCATCGCGCCGACCATCCGGCTGGCCACCGGGTCGCAGAGCTTGCGCCAGACGTCGAGGGTCTTGTAGATCCACTCGTTGCGGTTCCAGGCCACCGACGTGCGGATGCCCGACGGCAGGTCCGAGGCGGGCTCCAGCCAGAGGTCGGCGATCCGCAGCGCCTCCTCCACCGCGTGCCGCTCGTACGGCGAGACCGCCGGGTCGCCGGAGGCGGCGAGCTGACTGGCCGCGACCTGACGGGCCAGGTCCCAGTTCACCGGCCCACTGCCCGACGCGGAGAGCAGGTGCTGCAACTGCGACATGAACTGCTGCATCTGCGCGGGATCGTTGGGATCTGGTGGTTGCCCACCCGGAAGCGCGAAACCGAACGGAATATCAGGCACGACGTCTACGGTACGCGGGCCGTGCCGCAGGTCGCCGACACTGGCGTTGCGCTGAGGGCGAAGTCGTCGCCGCATCGCCCGGCCCCGGGTCACCGGAGATCGGTACGCTCTGCCGCATGAGGCGTCGCGGCGTGACCGTCCTGCTGGGTGCTCTGCTCACCACCCTGCTGAGCATCGGCGTGCTCGGTGCGCCCATCCCGTACGTGGTGCTCGGCCCCGGTCCCACCGTCGACACGCTCGGCACCTCAGACGGCAAGGAGATCATCCAGGTCGACGGCCGGTCGACGACGACCTCCAAGGGGCAGTTGCGGATGACCACGGTCGGCGTGCAGCCCAACGTCAAACTCCGCGCGGCGATCGCCGGCTGGCTGTCGAAGGACGAGGCGGTGGTGCCGCGCGAGCTGGTCTACCCGCCGGACGAGAGCCAGGAGGAGGTGGACAAGCGCAACGCCGAGGATTTCCGCAACTCGCAGACCAGCGCCGAGACCGCCGCGCTGGTCGAACTCGGCTATCCCGTCCAGGTCGTGGTCAAGGAGGTCGCCGCCGACGGCCCGTCGGCCGGCGTGCTCAAGGCCGGGGACGTCATCACCACCGTCGACGGGGCGAAGGTGACCACCGCGGCGAAGCTGGTCGAACTGGTCCGGGCCAAGCCAGCCGGGACCGCGCTGACGATCGGCTACACCCGGGACGGGGCCGCCGGGAAGGCCACCGTCACCAGTCGCGAACAGGACGGCCGCCCACGCATCGGCCTGGTGCCCGACCAACGCCAGCCGCACCCGTTCACGCTCAAGATCGACCTGAACAACATCGGTGGGCCGAGCGCCGGCCTGATGTTCGCCCTCGGCATCGTCGACAAACTCGAACCGGATGATCTCACCGATGGAAAGATCATCGCCGGCACCGGCACCATCGACGACGAGGGGCGGGTCGGCCCGATCGGCGGCATCGCCCAGAAGCTGGTCGGGGCCAAGGAGGCCGGGGCCGACGTCTTTCTCGTACCTGCCGGCAACTGCGCCGAGGCGGTCCGCAATCCACAGCCCGACCTGCCCCTGATCAAGGTCGGCTCGCTGGCCGAGGCATTGACGGCGCTGGAGACACTGCGCTCCGGGGGGCAGCCGACCCGCTGCTGATCGGGGCCCCGCAGCACGGCGTCGCGAGACCGTGACCGGACACTGTCAGGAACACCCCGTACTCTGGGTGCCTGTCCGGAGCCGATCACATCGAGCGTGCGGAGCCAACAGTGGTCATGCGTAGCAGCCCCCTGCCCAGGATGAGCCGGCGCGGACGCGTCACCCTCGGGGTCCTGGCCGGGGTGTTCGTCCTGTTCACCCTGCTCGGCTGGGGCGTCCAGGCATGGACGGACTGGCTCTGGTTCCAGGAGGTCCGCTACACCCAGGTGTTCAGCGGTGTGCTGCTCACCCGGCTGTTCCTGTTCCTCGCCGTCGGCTTCGGCCTGGCGCTGTTCGTCGGCGGCAACCTCTGGCTGGCGTACCGACTGCGTCCGATGCTGCGACCGCACTCGTTGGAGCAGGCCACCCTGGAGCGGTACCGGATGCTGGTCAGCCCCCGGATCGGCACCTGGATCAGCCTCACCGCGGCGGTGCTCGGGCTCTTCGCCGGCCTGTCCGCGCAGGGGCGTTGGAACCAGTGGCTGCTGTTCCGCAACGGTGGCTCGTTCGGTGTGAAGGACCCGGAGTTCGGCGTCGACGTCGGGTTCTACGTCTTCCAACTGCCCTTCCTGCGCTACCTGCTCGGCGTCGCCTTCACCGCGGTGGTGCTGGCCCTGCTCGGCGCGTTGGCCGCGCACTACGTCTTCGGTGGGGTGCGGCTACAGGGCGTCGGGGACCGGATGACCAACGCGGCCCGCGCTCACCTCAGCACGCTGGTCGCCGTCTTCGTCCTACTCAAGGCCGTCGCGTACGTGCTGGACCGGCGGGCGCTGCTGCTGGAGGCCAACGAGGGGACGAAGCTCTACGGCGCGGGCTACGCCGACGTCAACGCGCTCCTGCCGGCCAAGGAGATCCTCGCCTGGATCTCCGTCGTGGTGGCCATCGCGATCATCGTGTTCTCCAACGCGGTGATGCGGAACCTGGTCTGGCCGGGTATCTCGCTGGCCCTGCTCGGCGTCTCCGCCGTCGCGATCGGCGGCATCTACCCGTGGGCGGTGCAGACCTTCGAGGTGAAGCCCAGCGCCCGGGACAAGGAGGCGCGGTACATCGAGCGCAGCATCACCGCCACCCGGGCCGCGTTCGGCCTCGCCGACGCGAAGACCACCGGGTACGCGGCGAGCAACCTCAGGCCACCGGCGACCCTGGCCTCCGACACCGCGGTGGTGCCGAACGTGCGGCTGCTCGACCCGCAGCTGGTCTCCGAGACGTACACCCAGCTGCAGCAGGTCCGCGGCTTCTACGACTTCGGTCCGAAGCTCGACATCGACCGGTACTCGGTGGCGAACAAGACCTCCGACTACGTGGTCGGCGTCCGCGAGATCAACTACAACGAGCTGACCGACCAGCAGAGCAACTGGATCAACAAGCACACCGTCTACACCCACGGGTACGGCCTCGTGGCGGCCCCGGCCAACCAGGTGGTCTGCGGCGGCCAGCCGTACTTCGTCTCCGGCTTCCTCGGCGAGAAGGCGCAGGAGGCCTGCTCGTCGCAGGCCGAGCAGATTCCGGCCAGCCAGCCGCGGATCTACTACGGCGAGCGGATGGGCCCGAACGACTACGCCATCGTCGGGCAGGCCGAACAGGGCAGGCACGCCGAGTTCGACCGCCCGACCCCGACCACCGGCGGCGAGCAGTACTACACCTACACCGGTGAGGGCGGCGTCGAGATCGGTTCGTTCACCCGCCGGCTGCTCTACGCGATCAAGGAGCAGGAGAGCAACTTCCTGCTCTCCGAGGCGGTCAACGACAACTCCCGGCTGCTCTACGTGCGCAACCCGCGGGACCGGGTGGAGAAGGTCGCGCCCTTCCTCACCCTCGACGGTGACCCGTACCCGGCGGTGGTCGGCGGCCGGGTTCAGTGGATCATCGACGGTTACACCACGGCGGCGACCTACCCGTACGCCGAGCGGATCAACCTCCAGACCGAGACCGCCGACGAGCTGACCAACCGGGGCACGTTCCAACTGGCCCGGGAGAACGTCAACTACATGCGCAACTCGGTGAAGGCCACCGTCGACGCGTACGACGGCACGGTCCGGCTCTACGAGTTCGACGAGGGCGACCCGGTGCTGAAGGCGTGGAACAAGGCCTTCGGTGGTGACCTGGTGCTGCCGAAGACCGCCATCCCGGCGGAGTTGGCCGAGCACTTCCGCTACCCGGCGGACATGTTCAAGGTGCAGCGGAACCTGCTCACCAGGTTCCACGTCACCGACCCCGGCGACTTCTACTCCGGTCAGGACTTCTGGCAGGTGCCGAACGTGCCGGACGCGCCGGACAGCGGGCAGAAGCAGCCGCCCTACTACCTGTTCACCCAGTTTCCCGGGCAGCAGCAGCCCCGCTTCCAGCTCACCGCCGCGGTCACCCCGAACGGCCGGCAGAACCTCGCCGCGCTGATCTCCGGGTCGTACGTCGACGGACGGCCCCAACTGGAGGTGCTGGAGCTGCCGGACCAGACCCGAGTCTCCGGGCCGGTGCAGGTCCACCAGCAGATGACCAACAACGCCAACATCCGTCAGCAGCTCAACCTGCTCTCGTCCAACCAGGCCAAGGTGCAGTACGGCAACCTGCTCTCCCTGCCGTTCGGCGACGGGATGCTCTACGTCGAGCCGGTGTACGTCAAGAGCAACCAGCAGGACGCCTACCCGCTGCTGCAGAAGGTGCTGCTGTCGTACGGCGACGGCGGTTCCTACGTGGTGCTGGCCGACAACATCACCGACGGCATCAAGCAGCTCGTCGACCAGGGCAAACGCGCCGCGCCGAACACCCCACCGCCGGCCGACGACACCCCACCGCCCCCCGGTGACACCGATCCGCCGCTGACCGGCGAGCTGGCCGCCGCGGCGGAACGTGTCCAGTCGGCGATCGTCGAGGTCAAGGCCGCGCAGGCGTCCGGCGACTTCGAGCGGTACGGCCGGGCCCTCAAGGCGCTGGACGAGGCGATGACCGCGTTCCAGCAGGCACAGCGGGCGGCTGGCCCGGGCGGTGGCGCGAGCCCGGCGCCCAGCGGCAGCCCGTCCGGCTCACCCGCGCCGTCGCCGAACGCCTGACCGCGGCGAAGCCCGCGACCCGACGACCGGACCGGTCGCCAGGTCGCGGGCTTTGTCGTTTTCCGATCCGGTGACCACACCCTGCCGGGACCGGTCCAGGCGCACGCCCGAGCGCGGCGCGCCGGCGCCGGCGTACCCCCTGAGGCACCGGCGGAACTGGCTGGACCGAGGGGGTCGGGCC
>NZ_SMJY01000286.1:0-5566 GCF_004348355.1 Micromonospora sp. KC721
GGTCAGGGGGTGGTGCCCCAGCGGGCCTGCTCGAGAAGGTCGACGGCCTGGTCACGGGCCTCCAGGCTGTCGTCGGCGCGCAGCAGCATGGTCGCCTCGTCCACCGCGTCGGTGAGCGTCCGCCACTGCGCGTCCCGCTCCCGCACCACGTCGGACTGCGCGGCGAGCTGCCGGGTCTTCACCCACAGCTCCACGAAGACCGACACCTTGGCCCGCAGCACCCACGGGTCGAACGGCTTGGTCAGGTAGTCCACCGCGCCCACCGCGTACCCGCGCAAGGCGAGCTGGGCGTCCTTGTCCGCCGCGGTCAGGAAGATGATCGGCACGTGCCGGGTCCGCTCCCGCCGCTTGATGTGGCTGGCCGTCTCGAAACCGTCCATGTCCGGCATCTGCGCGTCCAGCAGGATCACCGCGAAGTCGTCCACCAGCAACTGCTTCAACGCGGCTTCGCCGCTCTCCACAGCGACCGACTGCACCGGCAGGCCCTGGAGGATCGCCTCCAGCGCCATCAGGTTCTCCCGGCGGTCGTCGACCAGCAGCGCCTTGGCCGTCTGCGTCACGAATTCTCCTCGCCTCGGCTGCCGCTGATCCAGGCGGCCATCCGCTCGATCAGCTCGTCCAGATCGACCGGCTTGGTGATGTAGTCACTGCCACCGGCCGCGAGCGCCGACTCCCGGTCGCCCGGCATCGCCTTCGCGGTCAGGAAGACGATGGGCAGGTCCGCGAACCGGTGGTTGCGACGGATCTGCCGGGTGGTCTCGTACCCATCCTGGTCCGGCATCATCGCGTCCATCAACACGATGTCCACCTCCGGATGCTCGGCCAGCAGACGAACCCCGTCCGCCCCGTTGTCCGAGTACAGCACGGTCATGCCGTGCAGTTCCAATGCGGAGGTCAGCGCGAAGACGTTCCGCACGTCGTCGTCGACGATCAACACCGTCGCGCCGTCCAGCTGCCGGGTCGCCGGAGCCGCCGGCGGCTGGGGCAACAGCTGCATCGGCGGCATCAGCAACGACGAGGGCAGTCCCGCGCGCTGCGGCGACGGAGCCTGCGGCGCGACCACCGCGTCCGGGGCCAGCACATCGGGTACGAACAGGGTGAACGTCGAACCCTGCCCGGGTGCCGACGCCACGGCGATCACGCCGCCCAACAGGCGGGCCAGGTCCCGGCTGATCGACAGGCCCAGCCCCGTCCCGCCGTACCGGCGGCTGGTGGTCCCGTCGGCCTGCTGGAACGCCTCGAAGATCAGCCCCAGCTTGTCGTCCGAGATACCGATGCCGGTGTCGATCACGGTGAACGCGATCACCTGCCGCGCGTTGGTCAGCGCCGGCACGTCGAAGACCGCGTTCTCCGGCGCCAGCCCGATCCGCAGCGTCACCGCCCCGTTGTCGGTGAACTTCACCGCGTTGGAGAGCAGGTTACGCAGGATCTGCTGCAACCGCTGGGCGTCGGTGACCAGGGCCGGCGGCAGCTCCTCGGCCAGCCGTACCTGGAACTCCAGACCCTTCTCCTCGGCCTGCGGGGCGAACGCCTGCTCGACGTAGCCACGGATCTCGTCGAACCGGACCTCGGTCGGCTCGACGTCCATCCGGCCAGCCTCGATCTTCGACAGGTCCAGGATGTCGTCGATCAGGGAGAGCAGGTCGGAGCCGGCGCTGTGGATGGTGCGGGCGAACTCGATCTGCTTACGGGTCAGGTTCCGCTCCGAGTTCTCCGCCAGCAGCCGGGCCAGCAGCAGTAGGGAGTTCAACGGCGTACGCAGCTCGTGGCTCATGTTCGCCAGAAACTCCGACTTGTACGCCGACGCCCGGGTGAGCTGCTGCGCCTTCTCCTCCAGGCCGAGCCGGGCCAGCTCGATCTCCCGGTTCTTGGTCTCGATGTTGCCCTTCTGCTCGCTCAGCAGCTTGGCCTTGTCCTCCAGCTCGGCGTTGGTGCGCTGCAACTCGGCCGACTGGTCCTGCAGCTCCAACGCCAGCCGCTGCGACTGCGCCAGCAGCTCCTCGGTACGCCGGTTGGCCTGGATGGTGTTGACCGCCACGCCGATGGTCAGCACCAGCCGCTCCAGGAACGTCAGGTGCAGCTCGGAGAAGCGGGTCACGCTGGCGAACTCGATCACACCCAGCAGCTCGCCCTCGAAGAGGACGGGAAGCACCACCAGGTCCGTCGGAGGCGTCTCGGCCAGCCCGGATCGCAGGACGAGCCGCCCGTCGGGCAGCGCGTTGACCCGGATCGTCCGACGGGAGAGGGCAGCCTGGCCGACCAGCCCCTCCCCGGGGCCGAAGGTGACGTCATGCCCCCGGGCCACGTACCCGTAGGAGGCGGTGAGCCGCAACCGCACCGACCCGTCGGAGTCGTCCGCCAGGAAAAACGCGCCGAGCTGCGCGTCGACCAGCGGGGTCACCTCCATCATGATCATGCGGCAGACCTCGCCGAGGTCGCGCTGGCCCTGCAGCAGGCCGCCGATGCGGGCCAGGTTGGAGTCGAGCCAGCCCTGCTCGGCGTTCTTCTTGGTCGTCTCCCGAAGGGTGACGATCATCTGGTTGATGTTGTCCTTCAGCTCGGCGACCTCGCCCTGTGCCTCGACCGAGATCCGCTGGGTCAGGTCACCACGGGTCACCGAGGTGGACACCTGGAAGATCGCCCGGAGCTGGGTGGTGAGGGTGGACGCCAACTGGTTGACGTTCTCGGTGAGGTCGCGCCAGGTGCCGGAGACTCCCTTGACCTGGGCCTGGCCGCCGAGCTTGCCCTCGATGCCGACCTCGCGGCCGACCCGGGTCAACTCGTCGGCGAACGACGACAACTGATCCACCATCGTGTTCACCGTGTTCTTCAGCTCCAGGATCTCGCCCTGCGCGTCCACGGTGATCTTCTGACTCAGGTCACCCTTGGCCACGGCGGTGGTCACCGAGGCGATGTTGCGCACCTGGGCGGTCAGGTTCGACGCCATCGAGTTCACGTTGTCGGTCAGATCCCGCCACGTACCACTGACGCCCTTGACCTGCGCCTGGCCGCCCAGCTTGCCCTCCGTGCCCACCTCACGGGCCACCCGGGTCACCTCGTCGGCGAACGACGACAACTGATCCACCATCGTGTTCACCGTGGACTTCAGCTCCAGGATCTCACCCCGGGCGTCCACCGTGATCTTCTGCGACAGGTCACCCTTCGCCACGGCGGTGGAGACCTGGGCGATGTTACGCACCTGGGCGGTCAGGTTCGACGCCATCGAGTTCACGTTGTCGGTAAGGTCGCGCCAGGTGCCGGCGACCCCCCGCACCTGGGCCTGACCACCCAGCTTGCCCTCCGTGCCCACCTCACGGGCCACCCGGGTCACCTCGTCGGCGAACGACGACAACTGATCCACCATCGTGTTCACCGTGGACTTCAGCTCCAGGATCTCGCCCCGGGCGTCCACCGTGATCTTCTGCGACAGGTCACCCTTCGCCACGGCGGTGGTCACCGAGGCGATGTTGCGCACCTGAGAGGTCAGGTTCGACGCCATCGAGTTCACGTTGTCGGTCAGATCCCGCCACGTACCACTGACGCCCTTGACCTGCGCCTGGCCGCCCAGCTTGCCCTCCGTGCCCACCTCACGGGCCACCCGGGTCACCTCGTCGGCGAACGACGACAACTGATCCACCATCGTGTTCACCGTGGACTTCAGCTCCAGGATCTCACCCCGGGCGTCCACCGTGATCTTCTGCGACAGGTCACCCTTCGCCACGGCGGTGGAGACCTGGGCGATGTTACGCACCTGGGCGGTCAGGTTCGACGCCATCGAGTTCACGTTGTCGGTAAGGTCGCGCCAGGTGCCGGCGACCCCCCGCACCTGGGCCTGACCACCCAGCTTGCCCTCCGTGCCCACCTCACGGGCCACCCGGGTCACCTCGTCGGCGAACGACGACAACTGATCCACCATCGTGTTCACCGTGGACTTCAGCTCCAGGATCTCGCCCCGGGCGTCCACCGTGATCTTCTGCGACAGGTCACCCTTCGCCACGGCGGTGGTCACCGAGGCGATGTTGCGCACCTGAGAGGTCAGGTTCGACGCCATCGAGTTCACGTTGTCGGTCAGATCCCGCCACGTACCACTGACGCCCTTGACCTGCGCCTGGCCGCCCAGCTTGCCCTCCGTGCCCACCTCACGGGCCACCCGGGTCACCTCGTCGGCGAACGACGACAACTGATCCACCATCGTGTTGACGGTGTTCTTCAACTCCAGGATCTCGCCCTGCGCGTCCACGGTGATCTTCTGACTCAGGTCGCCCTTCGCCACCGCGGTGGAGACCTGGGAGATGTTGCGCACCTGGCTGGTCAGGTTGCCAGCGAGCTGGTTGACGTTCTCGGTGAGGTCGCGCCAGGTGCCGGAGACCCCGCGCACCTGGGCCTGACCACCCAGCTTGCCCTCGATGCCCACCTCACGGGCCACCCGGGTCACCTCGTCGGCGAACGACGACAACTGATCCACCATCGTGTTGACGGTGTCCTTGAGTTCCAGGATCTCGCCCTGCGCCGCCACGGTGATCTTCTGGGACAGGTCGCCCCGGGCCACCGCCGTGGAGACCTGGGCGATGTTGCGCACCTGGGCGGTCAGGTTCGACGCCATCGAGTTGACGCTGTCGGTGAGGTCCTTCCAGGTGCCGGCGACGTTCGGCACCTCGGCCTGACCGCCGAGCTTGCCCTCGGTGCCCACCTCACGGGCCACCCGGGTCACCTGCTCGGCGAAGAGCCGCAGCGTGTCGGTGAGCGAGTTCATCGTGTCGGCCAGCTCGGCGACCTCACCCCGGGCACCCACGGTGATCTTCTGGCTCAGGTCACCCTTCGCCACCGCCGTGGCCACCTGGGAGATCGACCGCACCTGGCCGGTCAGGTTCGACGCCATGGTGTTCACCGAGTCGGTGAGGTCCTTCCAGGTGCCGGCGACGCCACGGACGTCGGCCTGACCACCGAGCTTGCCCTCCGTGCCCACCTCACGGGCCACCCGGGTCACCTCGTTGGAGAAGGACGAGAGTTGGTCCACCATCGTGTTGACCGTGCGGCCGATGCGCAGGTACTCGCCGCGCAGCGGGCGACCGTCGATCTCCAGCGCCATGTGCTGGGAGAGGTCGCCGTCGGCCACCGCCACGATCACCCGGGCGATCTCGGTGGTGGGGCGGCCCAGGTCGTCGATCAGCGAGTTGATCGCCCGCTGCCCCTCCGCCCAGGAACCGTCGAAACCCTCCTCGTCGAGGCGTTCGGTCAGCCGGCCGTCCCGGCCGACGATCCGGCTGATCCGGCGCAGGTCGAGATACTGCCGCTCCTGGAGCGTCACCACGTCGTTGAAGGCGTCGGCCACCTCACCGGCCGCGCCCGCCCGCCGGGGCAGCCGCACCTTGAAGTCACCACCACGCACCCGGCGCAGCGCCTCCGCCAACTCGACGAACAGCGCCTCGGGCTCGGTCGCGGACGGATCCGCGGTCACCGACTGTTTCGCGCTCATCATTCCTCGCTCAGCTCGGGGCCTGCGGCGCTCGTGGACACGCCACCCATCCCATCATTGTCCCCACCTGGATGTCGACGCCACGAACGC
>NZ_SMJY01000287.1:0-5479 GCF_004348355.1 Micromonospora sp. KC721
GGCCGCAGCCACACCCCCTCGACCCGACCGTCCCGCCGGTGTGGCCCGACCGGGCCGAGCCTCGTCCAGTCGTACACCTGGCGGCCGTACCGGATGCCGCTCGCGGTGAGCGCCAGCCGGCCGGTGAACCGGGCCGCCTGGTAGCAGATCCACCCGACCCCGGCGGTGGCCCCGACCAGGAGCACCGGCCGGACGAACCGGGTCGAGGGTGGTCCCCCGGACAGCGCGTTGAGCCCTCCGGCCGCGAACACGCCGACCACCACGACGCTTCCCGCCACCTCGACCCAACCGGCGACGGAGCGTCGCGCCACCAGCCCGGGCTCCACCGCGTCCCGACCCGCCACCCGCACCCGCCACACCAGGCGACCGTCGCGGTGCGGCCACCACCGCCGCGCCAGCACGTGCGCGCCGAACAGCAGCCCGAGCAGGAGCCAGACAGGAACGTCGAGGTTCAGTTTGTCGGCGGACGGCAGCCGGGACAGGCCCAGTAGCACCGGCCCCGCCACCGCCGCGGCGACCAGCAGCGCGAGCACGCGCCGCCCCCACAGCCCGTCCCGCGTCGCCGGCATCCGCACGCCCGCAGCATAGGCCCCACTCACCAGCGTGACCTGGAGGGATGTGGGCGGTCGGGTCAGGAAAGGCGAGTGAGGCCCGCCGCCGCGCGTTCGACGATCAGGCACCGGTCCTCGACGTAGTCCATGCCGGCCGCCTCCGCGATCCGTCGCGCCTCGGCCGAGACGATGCCCAGCTGCAACCAGACCGCCGGTGCGCCGATCGCCGCCGCCTCACGGACCACCTGCACCGCGTCGCGCGCCGGCCGGAACACGTCCACCAGGTCGACCGGGTGCGGGATGTCGGCCAGGGACGGGTACGCCCGCTCGCCGAAGAGTTCGTCCACCGTCGGGTTGACCGGGATGATGCGCCAGCCGTACCGCTGCATCTGCGCCGGCACGCGGTGCGCTGCCTTGCCCGGGTCGCGGGACGCGCCCACGACGGCGATCACGGCCGAGTCGGCGAGGATCTGCTGAGCGCTGCGCATCCGCCGACTCTAACCCCACCGCCCACCGGACAGCTCGCTACAACAGCAACAGCTGCTCGGCGGCGGCCGGTGGGGTCGGCGTACGCGACGGCCCGGCCGGCTGCGGCGGCCGGTGGTCGTCGCCGCGCTCGGCCCGGTGCAGCCCGTGCCGGCGGGCCGCCATCCGCACCCGCGCGGTCAGCTCCCGCTGGTACGCCTGCGGCGCGTACGCGCCCGCCCGGTACAGCTCACGGTAGCGGGGGACCAGCCGGGGGTGGGCCCGGGTGAGCCAGTGGGCGTACCACTCGCGGGCGCCGGGGCGCAGGTGCAACACCAGCGGGGTGACGCTGGTCGCCCCGGCGGCGGCGATCGCCGCCACGGTCGCCTCGATCGACTCGTCGGTGTCGCCGAGACCGGGCAGGATCGGCGCCATCAGCACCCCGACCGGGAACCCGGCGTCGCTCAGCGCCCGCACCGCGTCCAGCCGTCGCCGAGGGCTCGGCGTGCCCGGTTCGACCGACCGCCACAACGCCTCGTCGACGAACCCCACCGAGAAGGAGAGGCTCACCCGGGTCACCTCGGCGGCCTGCCGCAGCAGTGGCAGATCCCGCAGGATCAGGGTGCCCTTGGTGAGGATGGAGAACGGGTTCGCGAAGTCGCGCAGCGCCTCGATGATCGACGGCATGAGCTGGTAACGCCCCTCGGCCCGCTGGTAGCAGTCCACGTTGGTGCCCATCGCGACCGGCGCGCCCCGCCAGCGCGGCGCGGCCAACTCGCGACGGACCAACTCCCCGGCGTTGACCTTGACGATCACCTTGCGGTCGAAGTCCGCACCGGCGTCGAGATCCAGGTAGGTGTGAGTGTTTCTCGCGAAGCAGTACACACATGCATGGCTGCATCCCCGATAGGGATTGATGGTCCACTCGAACGGGACGCGGGACGTGCCCGGCACCCGGTTGATGATCGACTTGGCTCGCACCTCGTAGAAGGTCATCCCGGCGAAGCCCGGGGTGTCGAAGGTGCGGGCGACCGCGCCGGGCAGCGCCAGCGGCAGGGGTGGAGCCGCTGGCGCTGCCCGCTCGGGATGCCCCTCATCCGGGGGAGCGGAGAGGTTTTTCCAGCGCATGACCATCATTCGAACATGCGTACGAGAGATGTGCAAGTGAACCGCCGGACACCGACTCCCGCGCCCCGCCGTGCCGGGTGGAGGATGGAGGCATGGAGAGGTCGACCTTCGTCTACGACGGGGACTGCGCGTTCTGCACCCGGTGCGCCGAGTTCATCGAGCGGCGCATCCCGACCGGTGCCCGGGTGGTGCCCTGGCAGTTCGCCGACCTCGACGCACTGGGCCTGACCGAGGCCGAGTGTGAGGAGGCGGTGCAGTGGGTCGGTGCCGACGGCTCCCGCGCCGCCGGTCCGGACGCCATCGCCCGGCTGCTCGGCGACAGTGGCCGGGTCTGGCGGTTGGCCGGTGCCGGCCTGCGCCTTTCTCCGGTACGCCGCGCCGCCTGGCCCGCGTACCGCTGGGTGGCGCGCAACCGACACCGGCTGCCCGGCGGCACCGCCGCCTGCGCCGTGCCATCAGCCCGCCGGGACTGACCGCAACCAGCCCGGGGAAACCCCGCCGGACCGATGCGCGGCGTCAGCCGGCGAGACCGGCGCAGCGGACGGTGTCCAGCGGCAGACGCAGGTCGGTGGTGATTTCCGCCACCGACCACGGCCGCCGGCACCGCAGAGTCACGACGTGGTCCGTTCCGGCCAGGCGGCCGCGGTCGACGCGCTCACCCGCTCGGCCACCAGGGTCCGCAGCAGGGCCAGCAGCTCCGCCCGGTTGGCGCAGTGCAGCCGGGAACGCATCCGGGCGACGTGGTGCTCCACGGTTTTCGCGGAGATGAACAACCGGTCGCCGATCTCGCGATAGGTCAGTCCGGCCAGCACCAGCTCGGCCACCTCGTGCTCCCGCTCGCTGAGCTGGTGGCGGGGTGTCGCGTCGACCGGGGGTTCGGCGGCCACCGCGGGCTCCTCCGCCGTCGACCGCGGCCCGCCCCTCGTCCCGCCGGGCCGCCCCTGAAACATCCGGGCCGAGTCCAGCAGGGCGCTCATCGCCCGCCGGTCGGAGGTGCGGATGGCGGCCTGCCCGGCGAGCCGGGCCGCGTCCCAGCGCAGCCCGGCGTCGTACAGGCCACGGGCGGCGGTCTCCACCCGGACCGGGTCGACCGTGCCGCGCAGCACCTCCAGCCAGCTCACTGCCGCGCTGGCGACCACCGCTGCGTACCGGCTGTGGTCGGCGGCGGCGACCAGGGCGGCGACGTGGTCGTCCGCCGTGGCGGGCCGATCGGCGAGGATCGCCGCGTGCAGCCCGCACCAGTGCAGCGGGGCGCTCCACAGGGCCGGGCCGTCGAGGTCGTCCAGCAGCCGCCGGGCCTGCTGCAGGTGCGGTTCCAGCCGGTCGAGGTCGCCCAGCCGGGCCGCCGCGATGGCCAACTCCCCGAGCGGCAGCAGCGTGAACAGGTCGACCGGGTGCCGGAGTACGGCCTCCAGCGCGTGGCCCCAGCCGCGCTGGAGCTCCCCGAGGTCGCTGTTGCGCCGGGCGACGCCCATCCGCAGCCCAGTGGCGAAGAGCAGGTCGCGGGACTCCAGCGGCGCACCCTCGGCGGTCATCGCCGTCACCGCCTCGGCAGCGGCACCCGTGTTGCCGCGCAGCATCAGGATCCAGGCCCGCAGCAGCCGGTGCCGCCGGGCCAGCAGAGGTCCACCGGTCCGGCTGGCGGTGGCCCGGTCGAGCACCCGCTCGGCGATGTCCAGTTCGGCGCAGTGCACGGCGGTCAGCGCGGCGAGTGCGGCGGGGCTGTCCGGCAGCAGGACCGTCCGCCCGTCCGGTTCCAGCAGGGCCGCGGCCTGCATCAGCGCGGAGAGCGCGGCGGTGGGGCTACCGTCGATGCTTTCGCGTACCCCCTCGGCCATCAGTCGGGCCGCGCCGGCCAGCAACGTGGGGGGCGCGGCGGCCGTGGACCCGCCCGTGCCGGGCGGATCGTCGCGCTGCCCGGTGGCGAGCGCGCCGATGGTGGCGAACGCCGAGGCCGGGGCGGTGCCGGACCAGCGGTACAGCTCGACGCTGCGGGCCACCTGCCCGCGGTGCGCGAGGGCCGTCGCGGCGACCGTGGCGGCCTCGACCCTGTCGGCCGGCGCAGCGGTGGCGAGCAGCCGGTCCGCCAGCCGCAGGGCGGTGTCCAGGTCGCCGGCGAGCGCCGCGGCGGTGGCCTGCCGCCCGTCGGCGCCACCACCGGCGGCGGTGGCGGTGGCGAACAGCTCGGTGGCCAGGGCGGGCTCCTCCGCCAGGGCTTCCTCGGCCGCCGCCCGCAGCGCCGGAGCGGGACAGTCGCCGAGGGTGCCGGTGGCGTGGGAGGAACGGATCAGTGGCAGCACCGCGCCGCCGCGGGCCAGCCGCAGGTCGATCAGCCGACGCCAGACCGCCGTCCGGTCCGCTGGTGGGCTGAGCGTGAGCACCGCGTGCCGGACCAGGGGGGTGATCCGGTGCTCGGCGGTGAGCAGGCCGGCTGCCCGGGTCGTGCCGACCAGGTCGGCCACCGCCTCCGGCGTCTGGTCGAGCAGCGCCGCGAGCAGGTCCACCGGCAGGGGTACGCCGCCGGCGAGGGCCAGCAGCAGCCGGCGTGCGGCGGGCGGTAGCCGGTCGAGGTCCGGTCCGAACTCGAGCACGGCCGGCTGTGGCGGCTCGGTCGGCGGCTGCCGCGTCCCGCGCAGGGCTCGGGCCAGCCGGTCCACGTCCCGGGGTACTCCGGCGCTCTGCCCGTGCACGAAGTCGGCGAGCCCGGACCGGAGACCTGGTTCCGTGCCCGCGCCGAGCCGGGCGGCGGTCTGGTCGGCGGTGAGCGGGGTGAGCAGCACCGGCTCCCCGTGCCGGCGCAGCGTGTCGGCCAGTTCCGTGAGCGCGGCCCGTCGGGGCCAGGGCCGGTACGCGACGACGAGCCGGTGCCGGTCGGTCTCCGCGAGCCGGCGCAGCGTGGCGAGCCGGGCGTCGTCGAGCAGGTGGGCGTCGTCGACGATGAGTACCGCGTCGGGGTGGGCCGGCGGCTCGTCGTCGACCGTGGTCACGACCGTCTGGCCAGCCTGCCGGTGCAGCCGGGTCAACTCCGCCAGCAGGGCGGTCTTGCCGTGCCCGCCGACCCCGGTGACGCCGAGGACGAGCGGTGCGGCCGGGTCGGCGGCGATCCGGTCGAGCAGGGTCCGCTGTTCCCGACGGAGCAGGAGGGGACGCTCGGTGCCGGCAGTCATGGTCATCGCGTGCTTCCTTCGCGTCCCCGGCGGCGGTTGAGCGTCCGGCGGGACGGTTGCGGTAGTTCCAGCGGGACGACCCGGACCGGCGGCCGTGGCGGTGGTCCCTCGCCGAGGTCGACAACCGGGTCCGGCGGCGGGGCGACCGGCGCGGCGGAGGGCGGGGAG
>NZ_SMJY01000288.1:0-5431 GCF_004348355.1 Micromonospora sp. KC721
GGACCGACCAGCCGTGGGCGGGTGGGGCGTACCCGGCAGAGCAGCAGAACTGGTCGGAGGTGCAGGTCGGCGACCGGTGGGCCGAGGTGCGCGACGACGGGCACGGGCGTGAGGTGCGGGTCGGGGAGCGCCGGGCCGAGCTGCACACCGACGGTGCCGGGTTCCGGGTGCAGGACCGCTGGGCGGCGGTACGGCAGGACGAGCCCCAGCAGCCGACCGGCCAGTGGGGTGGCGGCTGGACCGAGCCGGCGGACCGGCCGGCGTTGCCGCAGGACGGGGTGCCCGTGCCGCAGGAGTGGCGGGCGGCGGGCCGGCAGCCGGCCGAGGAGCAGTGGGGCCAGCAGTCGGCCGGCCAGTGGCGGGCGCCCGCGCCGAGGGAACCGGTCGAGGCGTGGCGCACCCCGGAGCCGGAGCCCCGTCACCAGCAGTGGGGTGGCGAGGGACAGTACGGCTACCCCCAAGAGCGACAGTACGGCTATCCCCAGCAGGACGTCCCGCGCGCCGGCAGCCGCTGACGTCGACGGCGGGACGCCCGACCTACTTGTCGATGTCGCCGACCACGAAGAACATCGAGCCGAGGATGGCGATCAGGTCCGGAACCAGGCAGCCGGGGAGCAGGCTGGCCAACGCCTGCACGTTCGCGTACGACGCGGTGCGCAGCTTGAGCCGCCACGGCGTCTTCTCCCCGCGCGACACCAGGTAGTAGCCGTTGATGCCGAGGGGGTTCTCGGTCCAGGCGTAGGTGTGCCCCTCGGGTGCCTTGACGACCTTCGGCAGCCGGGTGTTCACCGGACCGGTGAGCCGGTCCACCCGCTCCAGACACTGCCGGGCGAGGTCGAGTGAGGCGTACACCTGGTCGAGCAGCACCTCGAAACGGGCGTGGCAGTCCCCGGCGGTGCGGGTGACCACCGGCACGTCGAGCTGGTCGTACGCCAGGTAGGGCTCGTCGCGGCGCAGGTCCAGGTCGAGCCCGGAGGCCCGGGCGACCGGACCGGACGCGCCGAACGCGGCGGCGTCGGCGGCGGACAGCACGCCCACCCCGACGGTGCGGGCCAGGAAGATCTCGTTGCGCCGGATGAGATGGTCGAGGTCGGGCATCCGGCGGTGCACCTCGTCGATGGCGGCGCGGGCCCGCCCGGTCCAGCCGGCGGGCACCTCCTCCTTGAGCCCGCCGACCCGGTTGAACATGTAGTGGATCCGGCCGCCGGAGACCTCCTCCATCACCGCCTGGAGGGTCTCCCGTTCCCGGAACGCGTAGAAGACCGGGGTGATCGCGCCGATCTCCAGTGGGTAGGAGCCGAGGAACATCAGGTGGTTGAGGACCCGGTTCAGCTCGGCCAGCGCCATCCGCAGCCAGACGGCCCGCTCCGGCACCTCCATGCCCATCAGCCGCTCCACGGCGAGCACCACGCCCAGCTCGTTGGCGAAGGCGGAGAGCCAGTCGTGCCGGTTGGCCAGCACGATGATCTGCCGGTAGTCGCGGACCTCGAAGAGCTTCTCCGCGCCCCGGTGCATGTATCCGACGATCGGCTCGGCGGAGATCACCCGCTCCCCGTCGAGCACCAGCTTCAGCCGGAGCACGCCGTGGGTGGAGGGGTGCTGCGGCCCGATGTTGAGCACCATGTCGGTGCCGAGCTGCTCCCCGCCGGCGCCCGTGCCGACGGTCAGGTCGCGGAGGTCGCCGGCGTGGGTGGTCATGCCCGCCATCGTGCCACGAACGCCGCCGGGTCGACGTCGACCGGTTGCCGCAACCACCAGTGCCCGCCGAGGCCGGCCGGGTCGGTCAGTTCGGCCGCCGTCGACGCGGCGGCCAGCGCCCGCACGTACCCGGCGGGGTCGCGGGTGGCCAGGTCGAGTGGTGGCCGATCGCCGCCGGCCCCGAGCGCCCGCAGCGCCTCCCGCTGGCGGACCAGCGAGTACGCACACCGGGCGACCCGCTGGCCGGCGGAGGCGACGGAGTCCATGGCGACGTGCGCGGTGACGTCGCAGGAGCCGTCGGGCACCGGCGGCACCTGCCGCCCACCCCGGTATCCGGTCACCGTCCCGTCCACGGGCCGGTCGTCCGCCAGGTGCCCGTAGTCCACGGCCACCGCCAGCCCTCGGTCGATGTGCTTGACCGCGCCGGCCCAGGCTTCGTCCCTGGTCCTTCCGATCTCGGCTCTTCCGCTGATCGTGGGCGTGGGTTCCGGGTGGCCTGCCGGGACGGGCCACCACCGGTCGAGCCATGCCCGGTCGGCGGGGTCGACCGGGTCACCCACGGTCTCCTCGCCGGTGGCTGGGTCGACCAGCAGGTAGCGCCACCCGTCGGCGGTCCGCGCGGCCACGTCGAGCGGCACGTTGTCGAGCCACTCGGTGGCGACCAGCAGCCCCACGATCCGGTCGGGGATCGCGTCGGCCCAGGCGACCTGCGGGGGCAGGTGGGCCGGCCGGGGGGCCTTCTCGACGGCGGTGAGGCGTACCCGGGAGACGAGCGGTGCCGGGCCGGCCTCCCGCACGTCCTCTACCTGCTCCACGGCTTGGAGCAGTGCGACCAGCAGTTCCCCGCGGCCGGATCCGACGTCGACCACGTCCAGCCGGACGGGGTGGCCGAGGGCGGCGTCGACGTGGGTGAGCAGCCGGGCCAGGGTCGCGGTGAAGGTGGGGGAGGCGTGCACGCTGGTGCGGAAGTGGGCGGCCGGCCCGGCCCCGGCGACGAAGAACCCGTCCGGCCCGTAGAGGGCCCGGCCCATCGCGTCCCGCCAGCGGATCGGCATCAGTTCGTTCCTCGTTGCGCAGCCGTCACCGTGCCGACCCTACGGTCAGCCGGCCCGAGACGGGTCACGGTTGCGGTGCCCCCGGCTGGTGACCGCCGGGCCGGGCCGCCATCGGCGCCCGGTCGGTGAACGATTTCACACACCCTTGTTTCGGCTCCTCGACCCCGGCGCATACTTGCGATCGACCGGTACCCCCTTTCGAGGACTGGATCATTGCCATGAGCGCACCGCTGCGCCCGCGTCCGACCGCCCCGCCCGGGGTCGTCGTACCGTCGGGAGGCGCCCCCGTCGGCGCCCTGCCCACCTTTCCCCGCTCCCTGACCGTCGGTGTCGTCGGTGCCGGTCGGGTCGGTGCCGTACTGGGTGCCGCGCTCGTGGCCGCCGGTCACCGGGTGGTGGCCGCCTCCGGCGTCTCCGGGGCCGCGCAGGCCCGGATCGCCCTGCTGCTGCCCGACACCCGGAACCGTTGCGTGGCATCGGTGGCCCGCGCCGCCACCGACCTGCTGGTCGTCGCCGTGCCGGATGACTCCCTGGCTGCCGTGGTGGTCGGCCTGGCCGAGACCGGCGCGTTGCACCCCGGCCAGGTGGTCGCGCACACCTCCGGCGCGCACGGGCTCGCCGTGCTGGCTCCGGCCGCCGCGGTGGGCGCGTACCCGCTGGCCCTGCACCCCGCGATGACCTTCACCGGTACGCCGGACGACCTCGGCCGGCTCGCCGGCATCTCCTACGGGGTGACCGCCGCGCCCGGGCTGCGCCCACTCGCGGCGCGGCTGGTGGCCGACCTTGGCGGGGTGCCCGAGTGGATCGGCGAGGCGGACCGGCCGCTCTACCACGCGGCGTTGGCGCACGGCGCGAACCACCTGGTGACCCTGGTCAACGAGGCGGCCGACCGGCTGCGTGACGCCGGGGTCACCAGCCCGGAGAAGGTGCTCGCCCCGCTGCTGCGGGCGGCTCTGGAGAACGCGCTGCGGTACGGCGACGACGCGCTGACCGGCCCGGTCGCCCGGGGTGACGCGGGCACCGTGCGCCGGCACCTGTCCCGCCTGGCGCAGACCGCACCGGAATCCGTGGCCCCCTATCTGGCGTTGGCGCGGCGTAGCGCCGATCGGGCGATCGCGGCGGGCCGGCTGCGGCCGGTCGACGCGGAGTCGCTGCTGGACGTGCTGGCGGAAACCCAGGTGGCAGCCGAGCCCGGCAGTCGCGAACGCCAGGTTTTTCGGTGAGCGCGAGGAGTGAGCCGGTGTTGCGAGCCCCGCAGTCGCGAACGCCAGGTTTTTCGGTGAGCGCGAGGAGTGAGCCGGTGTTGCGAGCCCCGCAGTCGCGAACGCCAGGTTTTTCGGTGAGCGCGAGGAGTGAGCCGGTGTTGCGAGCCCCGCAGTCGCGAACGGAGAAGACGCCATGACGGAGTTGGTGCACAGCCGGGCGGCACTGGCGAAGGCCCGGGACGGGCTGACGGGCACCGTCGGCGTGGTGATGACCATGGGCGCGCTGCACGAGGGGCATGAGGCGCTGGTCCGGGCCGCCCGGGAGCGGGCCGGCCACGTGCTCGTGACGATCTTCGTCAACCCGTTGCAGTTCGGGCCGAACGAGGATCTCGACCGCTATCCGCGCACTCTCGACGCCGACCTGGAGGTCTGCCGCCGCGCCGGGGCGGACCTGGTGTTCGCGCCGTCGGTGCTGGAGATGTACCCGGACGGGCAGCCGGTGGTACGGGTCAATCCGGGTCAGCTCGGGGAGGATCTGGAGGGGCTGAGCCGCCCTGGTTTCTTCCACGGGGTGCTCACCGTGGTGTTGAAGCTGCTGCAACTCACCCGCCCGCAGTTCGCCTTCTTCGGTGAGAAGGACTACCAGCAGCTCACCCTGGTCCGGCGGATGGTCCGTGACCTGGACGTGCCGGTGGAGGTGGTCGGCGTGCCGACCGTCCGTGAGCCGGACGGCCTGGCGTTGTCCAGCCGCAACCGCTATCTCTCCCCGCAGCGGCGGCGGACGGCGGCGGGCCTGTCGGCCGCGCTGCGGGCCGGCGCGACCGCCGCGGACGAGGGAGCCGACGCCGGGGAGGTGCTGGCCGCCGCCCACCGGGCGTTCGCCGCCGCGGGCGGGGACGCGGAACTGGACTACCTGGTGCTCACCGACCCGGATCTGGAACCCGGCCCGGTGTTCGGTCCGGCTCGGCTGCTGGTCGCGGCCTGGGTGGGCGACACCCGGCTGATCGACAACATGGCGATCCGACTCGCCCCCCGTTCCTGACCCCCACCATCTGCTGAGAGGCTCCCATGTTCCGGACCATGCTCAAGTCGAAGATCCACCGGGCCACCGTGACCCAGGCCGACCTGCACTACGTCGGCTCGGTGACCGTGGACCAGGACCTTCTCGACGCCGCCGACCTGCTTCCCGGCGAGCAGGTCGCGATCGTGGATGTGACCAACGGGGCCCGGCTGGAGACGTACGTGATCCCGGGCGAGCGGGGCAGCGGCGTGATCGGCATCAACGGCGCGGCGGCGCACCTGGTGCACCCGGGTGACCTGGTCATTCTCATCTCGTACGGGCAGATGGACGATGCCGAGGCGCGCGCCTACCAGCCTCGGGTGGTGCACGTGGACGCGGACAACCGGGTGGTCGACCTGACCGCCGATCCCGCCACTGCCGCCCCGGGCACTGCCGGTGCCCCCATCCCCAAC
>NZ_SMJY01000289.1:2500-5370 GCF_004348355.1 Micromonospora sp. KC721
TGTGGGTGTTCCCGAGTAGCGGCGGACCCCTGAAATCTGCCGTGAATCTGCCAGGACCACCTGGTAAGCCTAAATACTTCCTGGTGACCGATAGCGGACGAGTACCGTGAGGGAATGGTGAAAAGTACCCCGGGAGGGGAGTGAAATAGTACCTGAAACCGTTCGCCTACAATCCGTCGGAGCCTTGCGGGGTGACGGCGTGCCTTTTGAAGAATGAGCCTGCGAGTTAGTGGCATGTGGCGAGGTTAACCCGTGTGGGGGAGCCGTAGCGAAAGCGAGTCTGAATAGGGCGTTTGAGTCGCATGCTCTAGACCCGAAGCGGAGTGATCTAGCCATGGGCAGGCTGAAGCGCGGGTAAGACCGTGTGGAGGGCCGAACCCACCAACGTTGAAAAGTTGGGGGATGACCTGTGGTTAGGGGTGAAAGGCCAATCAAACTCCGTGATAGCTGGTTCTCCCCGAAATGCATTTAGGTGCAGCGTCGTGTGTTTCTTGCCGGAGGTAGAGCACTGGATGGTCTAGGGGGCCCACAAGCTTACCGAAATCAGCTAAACTCCGAATGCCGGTAAGTGAGAGCGCGGCAGTGAGACTGCGGGGGATAAGCTTCGTAGTCGAGAGGGAAACAGCCCAGATCACCAGCTAAGGCCCCTAAGCGTGTGCTAAGTGGAAAAGGATGTGGGGTCGCATAGACAACCAGGAGGTTGGCTTAGAAGCAGCCACCCTTTAAAGAGTGCGTAATAGCTCACTGGTCAAGTGGTTCCGCGCCGACAATGTAGCGGGGCTCAAGCACACCGCCGAAGCTGTGGCATTCACATTTTAACCACGCGACGCCTTGATGTGTTGTGCAGGTGTGTGGATGGGTAGGGGAGCGTCGTGCCGGGGGTGAAGCAGCCGAGTGATCGAGTTGTGGACGCGGCACGAGTGAGAATGCAGGCATGAGTAGCGAAAGAAGGGTGAGAAACCCTTCCGCCGGATGACCAAGGGTTCCAGGGCCAGGCTAATCCGCCCTGGGTGAGTCGGGACCTAAGGCGAGGCCGAGAGGCGTAGTCGATGGACAACGGGTTGATATTCCCGTACCCGCGAAAGAGCGTCCCTGATGAACCTCGTTGTGCTAACCATCCGAACTGCCGGCGGCCTTCGGGTCAATGGTGGGGAGCGTGGGAACCTGGCGGGTAGTAGTCAAGCGATGGGGTGACGCAGGAAGGTAGCTGAGCCCGGCCGGTGGTTGTGCCGGGGTAAGCGTGTAGGCCGGTGTGTAGGCAAATCCGCACACCTTGTGGCTGAGACGTGATGCCGAGCCGATTCAGGTGAAGTCAGTGATCCTATGCTGCCGAGAAAAGCCTCTAGCGAGTTCTTAGCGGCCCGTACCCCAAACCGACACAGGTGGTCAGGTAGAGAATACCGAGGCGATCGGGCGAACTGTGGTTAAGGAACTCGGCAAATTGCCCCCGTAACTTAGGGAGAAGGGGGGCCGGAGACGTGAAGCCCCGCGCGGGTGGAGCGTTGTATGGCCGCAGAGAGCAGGGGGAAGCGACTGTTTACTAAAAACACAGGTCCATGCGAAGAAGTAATTCGATGTATATGGACTGACGCCTGCCCGGTGCTGGAACGTTAAGGGGACCTGTTAGCTCTTCGGGGCGAAGCGGAGAACTTAAGCGCCAGTAAACGGCGGTGGTAACTATAACCATCCTAAGGTAGCGAAATTCCTTGTCGGGTAAGTTCCGACCTGCACGAATGGCGTAACGACTTCCCCACTGTCTCAACCACAGGCCCGGCGAAATTGCAGTACGAGTAAAGATGCTCGTTACGCGCGGCAGGACGGAAAGACCCCGGGACCTTTACTATAGCTTGACATTGGTATTTGAGTTAGCTTGTGTAGGATAGGTGGGAGCCGGTGAAGTCCATACGCCAGTATGGGTGGAGGCAATCTTGAAATACCACTCTGGTTGATTCGGGTATCTAACTTCGGACCGTTATCCGGTTCAGGGACAGTGTCTGGTGGGTAGTTTAACTGGGGCGGTTGCCTCCTAAAGGGTAACGGAGGCGCCCAAAGGTTCCCTCAGCCTGGTTGGCAATCAGGTGTTGAGTGCAAGTGCACAAGGGAGCTTGACTGTGAGACTGACAGGTCGAGCAGGGACGAAAGTCGGGACTAGTGATCCGGCACTGGCATGTGGAAGCGGTGTCGCTCAACGGATAAAAGGTACCCCGGGGATAACAGGCTGATCTTCCCCAAGAGTCCATATCGACGGGATGGTTTGGCACCTCGATGTCGGCTCGTCGCATCCTGGGGCTGTAGCAGGTCCCAAGGGTTGGGCTGTTCGCCCATTAAAGCGGTACGCGAGCTGGGTTTAGAACGTCGTGAGACAGTTCGGTCCCTATCCGCCGTGCGCGTAGGATACTTGAGAAGGGCTGTCCCTAGTACGAGAGGACCGGGACGGACGAACCTCTGGTGTGCCAGTTGTCCCGCCAGGGGCACGGCTGGTTAGCTACGTTCGGAAGGGATAACCGCTGAAAGCATCTAAGCGGGAAGCCTGCTTCAAGATGAGGTATCCCACCCACCTTTGGTGGGGTAAGGCCCCCAGCTAGACGACTGGGTTGATAGGCCGGAAATGTAAGCCCGGTAACGGGTTCAGTTGACCGGTACTAATAGGCCGAGGACTTGACTACGAAGATGCTACGCGTCCACTGTGCAACTCTAGACAAACGAACAACACGCCCTGTGGTTGGTGTTGTTTGATATGTCGATAGTGTTACGGCGGTCATGGCGGAGGGGAAACGCCCGGTAACATTCCGAACCCGGAAGCTAAGCCCTCCAGCGCCGATGGTACTGCACTCGTGAGGGTGTGGGAGAGTAGGACACCGCCGGACAAT
>NZ_SMJY01000028.1:0-41253 GCF_004348355.1 Micromonospora sp. KC721
GGGCCGCATCCGCCGCCCCACAACACTCAGTCCCGCCCGGATCGCCGCCGTCGCCGTCGAACTCGCCGACACCACCGGTCTCGACGCGTTCACCATGCGCCGCCTCGCCACCGAACTCGGCGTCGCGACCATGAGCCTCTACCGCTACTTCCCCTCGCGCGACGCCCTGCTCGTCGCCATGACCGACGCCGTCCTCGACGACATCGAACCGCCCGGCCCCGAACTGGGCGACTGGCGTTCCCGCCTCGAACACGAGGCTCGCGAGGAGTGGCGCCTCTACCTGCGCCACCCCTGGCTGCTCCCCGCCATCGCCACAAGCCGCCCGCCGGTGGGCCGCGGCCTCCTCGCCACCGCTGAGCGCATCCTCACCGGCATCAAGCGTCCAGGGATGAACCCGAAACGGCTCCTAGCCGTCTACCTCACCGTGTCCGGCCTCGTCCAAGGCCTCGCCTTGCTCCCCGCCGCCGAGAAGACCGCCCGCGCCACCACCGACGAGACCCCCGAGGAATGGTGGCGCCACCGGTCCGAAGAACTGGTCGGCCTGCTCCGCGGTAACGATTTCCCGTTCATCGCCACCCACCTCGCCCCCGACGACATGGCCGTCGACTACGACGCGCTCTTCGAATTCGCACTCGCCACGCTTCTCGACGGCCTCGAGGCCGGCCCGATGTCCGAGCTGTGATGCGGCGGGCTCCTCGGCGTGACGCACGCCCACGCGTCCCCGGGCGCGGTCGGCTGCGTGGAACAGTCCATCACCCACGTACGCCGGCTGAACCTCGACGAGCACCTCAGTCAGCTCGCTGCCGAATTGGGTCGGCTGCCCGGCGCCGGTCACGTTGACCGCCTGTCAATGGCGAGGGTGGTGAGAAAGTGCGACGTGCGCCCGATCCCAGTCCGCTGCCGGTCCCACCTCGACGGAAGCTGCAGCGAGACCTGCAGGGGCAGGGCGTCCTCGCCGGTTCTACGCAGTGGGCAAAGTATTGACGGCCGCGCTGGGCGCACCTAGCTTGTGCCGTAACAACGGGCCTGTGAGCGCTAACACGCACGTAAAACATCGACGATCCCATGAGCGCGTTGATAGATGTTAGCGCTAACAGGGTCGGTGTCCTCCCGCTCGACCACCTCGGAGAAGACGCCCTATATGAGCAGGCCCGCCGCAGCGGCAAGCGTGCCACCGTCGTCGGCGCCTCCACCGCTGACCTCGCTGACAGCTCACCTGCGGAACGGCCAGCAACATCCACTGATCCACGTATCTGATACACCACCCACACTGTCCCGAAGGAGACAAATGTCGAAAATTTTGATCAGGCTGGTGGCGACGTTGTCTGCCGCCTGCCTGCTGTTCACATCCTGGGCGGTGAGCACACCGTAGCGGGCCGTCGCCGCCGACCCGGGTTACCTGATGGTGCACTTCACCGGCGATTCTGCGACCGGTCAGAGGTTGTACCTCGCGCACAGCACGGACGGCCTGCACTGGAACGACCTCAACGCCGGAGCGCCGGTCCTGCACTCCCCGATCGGCACGAAGGGGGTGCGTGACCCCGCACTGATCCGCTCTCCCGACGGGAGCCGCTACTGGATCATCGCGACCGACCTGTGTGTCCGCTGCGGCTCGACGTACACCAACGGCAGCCCCAGCTTCGTGGTGTGGGAGTCGACGGACCTGGTCACCTGGTCGCAGCCCTGGCTGATCAACGTCGCCGGCGCGATCCCCGGCGGGCGTAACGCGTGGGCGCCGGAGGCGATCTGGAACCCCGAGACCAACGACTACGTCCTGTACTGGGCGACGAACGCCTCTCTCAACGGCGTGTTCAAGTACCGCATCTACTCCGCCCGCACCACGGACTTCCGCACCATCACCACCCCGCAGGTCTGGATCGACCCCCCCGGCACCACACCGGTCGTCGACACCCAGATGACCGAGCTGCCCCCCGGTGTCGGCAACTACCGCTACATACGAGTCTCCGGCGACGGCCAGAACACGGTCGAGGGCACCAACTCGATCTTGGGGACGTGGACCAACCTCGGCAACCTCTCCAGCATCGGCCTGACCGGGAATGTGGTGGAAGGCCCGGTCTGGATGAAGTTCAGAGACCGCGATGAGTGGGCCCTCTACATCGACCATCTCCAGAACGGCGTACGCGAATACCGACCGATCCTGACGACCAACCCGTCCAGTGTCAGCACGTACCAGCTTCAGGCGCCGGCGAGCTACGACATGGGCGGCACCCCGAAGCGCCACGGCGCGATCATGACCCTCACCGCCGCCGAGGAGGGCCGCCTGCTCGCGCGCTGGCCCAACACCCCGGCCCAGCGGCTGCAGTCGTACAACTTCCAGGACCGATACGTACGCCACCTCAACACGGACGTGCGCATCGACCCCAATGTCAGCCCCGCCGACGACGCCCAGTTCCGGCTCCGGCCCGGCCTCGCCGGCACCGTCTCCTTCGAGTCGGTGAACTTCCCCGGCTACTTCCTGCGGCACGCCGGATACGACTTCCAGCTGGCCTACAACAACGGCACCGCACAGTTCGCCGCCGACGCCACCTTCCGCCAGGTCGCCGGGCTCGCCGACCCGACCTGGTCGTCCTTCCAGTCGTACAACTACCCCGACCGCTACATCCGCCACTACGCCTACCAACTGCGCCTCGACCCGATCACCACCACGACAGCACGCGGCGACGCCACCTTCCGCGTAACCAACTGACCCGACCGTGATGCCGGCGCTCTCCTCACAGGGAGAGCACCGGCATCCCCACAAGCAATCCCGTCTCGGCGATCGATCCTCACAAGGCGTCCTGGACCGCCGTCGCGGTCGACAACCGACTTCAGCCACTGGCCGCGATCCGCGTCGAGGTCAACCGCGACGGCTACCGGCAATTACGTCGCTTCGCCGGCCGCTGGTCACATGCCGTCTGGGCGGTCGAAGGCGCCACCGGCCTCGGCGCCACGTTGACCTCTCGGCTGGCAGCCGACGGTGTCGACGTGGTTGATGTGCCCGCGAGCGCCCGCCGCGTTCGGATGCTCTCCACCGGGCACGGCCGCAAAACCGACCAGGCCGACGCCCTGTCAGTCGGAATCGCCGCACACACCGCTGCTCGACTCAACACCGCCGTCGTCGATGAGACCATCGCCGCCCTGCGGTGCCTGACCGAACATCGCGATGACCTCGTCCGCGGCCGCACCCAGATCGTCAACCGGCTTCATGCACTGCTGGCACAGCTCATTCCCGCCGGTCTGCCCCGCGGACTGACCGCCGACAACGCAGCCGCTGCGCTATGCAGCATCCGCCCCAGGGCCTTGTTGGCCCGTACCATGCGCCAGGTCGCCGTGGAACTGCTCGGCGAGGTGCGCCGCCTCGATCGGCGCATCGCCGAGGCAACAGCAACGCTGTCCGCCGCGGTCGCAGCCTCCGGCACCACCCTGACCGATCTACACGGCATCGGCGACGTCACCGCCGCGAAGATCCTGGCCCGCGCCGGAGCCGTCAACAGGTTCCGGTCGCAGGCCGCATTCGCCTCGTACTGCGGTGTCGCGCCGATAGAAGTGTCCTCCGGCGACATCCAACGACACCGCCTCTCGCGCGCCGGGGACCGACAGCTGAACTACGCCCTGCACGTCATGGCCATGGCCCAGATCAAACGAGCGACACCCGGCCGGGACTACTACCAGCACAAACGAGCCGCAGGCAAAACCCACAAGGAAGCCATGCGCTGCCTGAAACGGCGCCTGTCCGACGTCGTCTACCGCGCCATGATCAAAGATACGGAGACCTCTCTGCTGCCGGCAGGTTGACAAGAGAGGTGCCGTTAGATCCACATTCCCGAACGAGGAAGTAGCGCAAGCATCGACCGGGAACGTCAAGGTAGAACGTAAGCTCCAGGAGCTTCTCAGCGAGCTATCGGACGCCCCGGATTGGGCGATCCCGGAAATCGCGGGACCGTTCAAGGTTCTGCTCCGGCAGACGCTGCTCTACCTCGTCAGTCGCTTCGAGATCGGCGGTGAGATGGGCGGCGACCGCACCGCATTCCTTCGCGCTACCCCCCGGCAACCCGCCGCCGAAAGAACGACCAATGCATCAGGACTATAAGGACTGGCTCGACCAAGGCCCGCTCTACAACCAGGTCAGAGCCGAGGTATTCGATCGAGGTGGAAGCCGGGCCGACATCATCGTCAACTTCGCCCACGCCTGCTTCAGCGTGGAATGTAAACGCGAGCAGGACGACGCCAGTAAAGAGGGCCTACGCAGGTACGTCGGCCAGGCCAGCGCCTACACGCAGACGGACGCCGCGTTCGGCATCCTCCTGGTGCTCGACCTCCGAACGCGCCCCACGCCTCGTCGCAAACAGCGAGCGCCTCGTCGTAGCGGCCCCCCTCGCGGAGGAGCTCAATCAGCACCTCTGCCGCAGCGGGCGACCCCTGCGACCGCAACAGCGTGATCGCCTCATCGAGGTTGCCGGCGGCAGCGGTGTTCCGGGCGGTGCAGACGGCGCGGTCATCGTCGTCGAGGTTGCCCACCGGCCCCAGCCGGGCCAGTTCAGCCGTGCTGAGCGCGCCTCTGAGGGCAAGCTGATGCAGGCAGATCCTGGCCGCGAATGCGGAATCGACGTTGTCGACCGCGTTGCGCCACATCGCGATTGTCGTCGTCGAAGGTTCGCGGGGATCGCCTGCGAGAGCCCGGATCAGCGGCTCAGCCGGTGTGCCGCGCATGTAGATGGTTAATCGACCACCACGGCGCGGCGGGTGCGGGGCACGAGGGGTTCGGGCACGTGCACGCCGCGCCACAGGGCAGGGCCGCGGCCCAACCGCCCTGGCCCGGCTCGCCGACGAGTGGCTGCGGTCGGCCCGCCGCGGATCCGCCACCGGCCTGCTCGGCCTGCCCGCCGGCTGATCGGGCGTGATCCGACCTCACTTCGTCACTGCCTATTGACGTGGTCGTAACACCTGACCTACTTTCTGTCGAACCGCTTAGTCGAAGCGCTTCGACAGCAGCCGAGGCGGACCGTGAGGAGGTGCCCGATGGCCACCATGCAGGACGTCGCGCGCCGCGCCCAGGTCTCGGTCAGCACCGTGTCGTACGTGCTCACCGGGGCACGCCCGATCTCCCAGGCGACCCGGGACAAGGTCCTCGTCGCCATGGCCGAGCTGGACTACCAGCCGAACGCCCTGGCGCGAGGGCTGGCCAGCCGACGCAGCCGGATCCTCGGTCTGCTGCTGCCGATGGACGAACGGGGCATCGGCGCTACCGAGACCGCCTTCGTCACCGGCGCCACCGCCGCCGCCGTGGCGGCCGGCTACCACCTGGTGCTCTCCCCGATCGGCGTGGGCGACCTCGACGAACTGCGCCGGCTGGCGAGCCAGCGGATGCTCGACGGTGCGCTACTGATGGAGGTCCAGCTACACGACCCGCGGGTGGACGTGCTGCGTGAGGCGCGCGTACCCACGGTGCTGATCGGACGCACCGAGGACACCACCGGCCTGCCGTACGTGGACATCGACTTCGACCGGACCGTCCGCGACGCCGTCGACCACCTGGTGGGGCTGGGCCACCGTCGCATCGTCTACGTCAACCACTCGGCCGACACCATCGCCGAGGGTTACGGCCCGGCGCTGCGCACCCGCGACGCGTTCATCGCCGCAATGACCGAGCACTGCCTGGCTCCGCTGATGATTCCCGCCGAGGACAGCGCGGCCAGTGGCCGGGCCGCGCTGGCCGTGGCGCTGCGACAGGCACCCGACCTCACCGCCGTGCTGGCGATGAACGAGAGCGCCGTCTTCGGGCTGCTCGGCGAGCTGTCCACCCGGGGCCTGACCGTCCCCGGCGACGTCTCCGTCGTCTCGATGGTCACCTCACCCCAGGTCGCCGAGCTGGCCACCCCGGCCCTGACCGCGATGACCTCGCCCGGGTCCGCCTTGGGCCGTATCGCGGTGGAGACACTGCTGCGGCACGTGGAGGGCGGCGCCGGCGAGATCCACCAGGAGTTGCTGCCGTGCGTGCTGGAGGTCCGTGGCTCCAGTGGACCGCCCCGTACGCCGGCCGCCAGCGCAGTAGACCCGGGGCCCGCCGTTGACCGGCTGTCCCCGAGCACCGAAGCAGCCCGCCGCCGCGCTGCCACGCGACGGCGGGCTTGAAGGAGTACCGGCTCGATACTCACCAGGGAGACTAGCAATGCGACGATTCCGTAAAGTAGCCGTAGCCGTCACAGTGGCGGCGCTCGCGGCAACCGGCCTGGTGGCCTGCGGCGACGACGGCGGTGACAGCGAGGCGAAGGTCCTCAAGCTCTGGCACTACGAGAGCGCCAACAGCGCCATGGGCATCGCCTGGGACCGGGCGATCGAGATCTTCAAAGACGAGCACCCCGGCGTCGAGGTGCGCTTCGAGCGCAAGGCGTTCGAGCAGATCCAGCAGAACGCCGGTATGATCCTCAACTCGTCCGAGGGCCCGGACATCATGGAGTACAACAAGGGCAACGCCACATCGGGCCTGCTCTCCTCGCAGGGCCTGCTCGCCGACCTCACCGAGGAGGCGACCAAGCGCGGCTGGGACACCGCGCTCAGCCCCAGCCTGCAGACCACCGCCCGGTACGACAACGGCGTGATGGGATCCGGCAACTGGTACGGCGTGCCGAACTACGGCGAGTACGTGACGGTCTACTACAACAAGGAACTCTTCGCCGAGCACGGCGTCACGGTGCCGAGGACGCTGGCCGAGATGGCGGCGGCGATGGACACCTTCGTCGCCAAGGGCGTCACCCCGCTGGGCATGTCCGGCGCCGAGTACCCGGCCGGCCAGCTCTTCTACCAGCTCGCCCTCTCCCGGGCCGACCGAGCCTTCGTGAACAACTACCAGCTCTACGCCAACCCCGTCGACTTCAAGGCCGACCCGCTGCGCTACGGCGCGGAGACGTTCGCCGAGTGGGTCCGCAAGGGGTACGTCGCCAAGGACTCGGCCAGCCTGAAGGCCGAGGACATGGGCACTGGCTTCATCTCGGGCAAGACGCCGATGATCGTCTCGGGCAGCTGGTGGTTCGGCCGCTTCAAGAGCGAGATCTCCTTCGACTGGGACACCTTCCTCTTTCCCGGCAACACCCTGCACGCGGGCTCGTCGGGCAACCTGTGGGTGGTCCCGGAGACGAGCAAGGCCAAGAGCCTGGCCTACGACTTCATCGACATCACCATGCGGCCGGAGATCCAGACGCTGATCGGGAACAACGGCGGGATTCCGGTGGCCGGTGACCCGGCGACGATCAAGGACCCGAAGGACCGCAAGCTGATCGAGGATTTCAACCGGGTCAGCTCCCAGGACGGCCTGGCCTTCTACCCGGACTGGCCGGTCCCCGGCTACTACGACGTGCTGGTCTCCGGCTTCCAGGGCCTGATCAACCAGTCCCGCTCGCCCGAGCAGGTGCTCGACGCGATCGCCAAGCCCTACCAGGACGGCGTCGCGGAGATCAAGCGCGACTGACGGCGGCCGGGGCAGGTGCGACGACCGGCGCGCCTGCCCCACCCTGGAAGGATTCCCATGGCATCCCCCGACACGGTCGTCGCCGCACCGGCGACCTCGACACCTCCCTCGGCACCGGCATCCGCCGGCCGGCGACGGCGGTCGCGCTCCGACACCGGGTACTGGCTCTACCTGCTGCCCGGCGCGCTGCTCTTCCTGCTGGTCATCGGCGGTCCGCTGGTCTACACCGGCTACCTCTCGCTGACCAAATGGTCCGGCGTCGGCGACCCCACCTTCATCGGACTGGACAACTACCGCAACCTGCTGACCGACGATGTCTTCTGGACGTCCTTCCAGAACACCGTCGCGATGATCATCGCGATGGTGGTGCTGCCCACCCTGATCGGGCTGGTGCTCGCCGCGGTGCTCTTCGACACCATCGGACGCCGGTTCCGGCCCCGTACCGCCGCCGCCCTCCGGGCCGCCTTCTACCTGCCGCAGGTGCTCCCGGTCGTGGTAGCCGGCATCGTCTGGGGTTGGATCCTGCGGCCCGACGGTGCCCTCAACGGACTGTTCGACGCGGTTGGGCTCGGCTCGCTGGCCCATGACTGGCTCGGCGACCCGAACACCGCGCTGCCCGCCGTGATGGCCGTGATGATCTGGGTGCAGCTCGGCTATCCGGTGGTGGTCTTCATGGCTGCCCTGGAGCGGGTGAACCCGGAGCTGTACGAGGCAGCCGAGATCGACGGGGCCGGCTGGTTCCGACGGTTCCGCGCGATCACCCTGCCGCAGATCCGGCCGGAGACGTTCGTGGTCGGGCTCACCTGCACCATCGCGGCGATGAAGGTCTTCGGCCCGATCTTCGCCCTGACCCGGGGTGGGCCGGAGAACGCCACCAACGTGCCGTCCTACTTCGCGTACTTCACCTTCTTCAAACGGTTGCAGGTCGGCTACGGCTCGGCGATCTCGATGGTGCTGACACTGATCATCGTCGTGGTGGCGGTGCTGTTCATCCGGGCGCAGAACCGGGCCGAACGCCGGGACGGAGTGCTCTGATGGCGATCACCCTCACCCCACCCCAGCGGGTACGGCGACCGGCCGACCGGCGGCACCGGGGCGCCGGCCGGTGGATCGTGCTCGCGCTGGTCGGTGCGGCGGCGCTCGCCATGCTGGTGCCGTTCGCGTTCATGTTGCTCAACGCGTTCAAGTCGCCCGCCGACTACTCGACCAACGGACCGTTGAGCTGGCCGAGCCAGTTCTACACCAACGGGCTGCGGACCTACTGGGAGCAGGTCGACTTCCCGGTCAAGCTGTGGAACTCGGTCCTCATCTCCGGCTCGGTGGCGGTACTCGCCGTCGTCGTCTCGCTGCTGAGCGCGTACGCCCTGGGCGTCGGCCGGGTCCGCGGCCGGCTCTGGATCATCGGCCTCTTCCTGCTGGCGAACATGCTGCCGCAGGAGGCGTTAATCTATCCGCTCTACCACTTCGCCAAGGAGGCCGGGCTCTACAACACCCGGCTGGCAGTGATCATCATCTTCACCGTCATCCAGGCCGCCTTCGGTACCTATCTGCTCGCCTCGGTGCTCGGCACGTTCCCCCGTACCCTGTTGGAGGCCGCCGCGCTCGACGGGGCCGGCCGGTGGCGGATCCTGTGGCGGGTGGTGCTGCCCAACGTCCGCCCCACCATCTCGGTGCTGCTGGTCTTCTTCTTCATCTGGACCTGGAACGAGTTCCTCATTCCGTTGGTCATGCTCATCGACAACCAGACGCAGACCGTCCCGGTCGCACTCGCCTCGTTGCAGGGCGACCGGCTGATGGACGCCCCCACCACCAACGCCGGGGCACTGATCAGCCTCCTCCCGGCGATCCTGTTCTTCCTCATCTTCCAGCGCACCCTCTCGCGCGGCATCACGGCAGGAGCCGACAAGTGAAGTTCACCGACGGATACTGGCAACTGCGTCCCGGGGTCAGTGTGCTGCGTCCCGGCACGGTGGAGTCGGTGGAGCCGGACGAGCGATCCTTCACCGTCTTCGCACCGACCGGCCAGATCACCGGACGCGGCGACACCCTCAACCGACCGGTGATCACCGTACGGTTCTTCTCTCCCGCACCCGGCGTGGTCGGCGTGACCATCGGTCACCACAGCGGCGGGCTGCCCAGGCAGCCCCGCTTCACCCTGACCGAGAGCACCGACCATCCGGTGCGGGTGGAGGTGACCGGGATCAGCGCGCGGCTGACCACCGGCGAACTTACGGTCCGGGTGGCGCTGACCGGCCCGTGGCGGGTCGACTTCCTGCACAGCGACCGGCTGGTCACCTCCTCCACCGAGCGCAGCATCGGCGTGGTCACCGACGGCGCGGGCAACAGGTACGTGCACGAGCGGCTGGCACTCGGCGTCGGTGAGACGATCTACGGGTTGGGCGAACGCTTCGGGGCGTACGTCAAGAACGGCCAGACCGTCGACATCTGGAACGCCGACGGCGGCACGGCCAGCGAGCAGGCGTACAAGAACGTGCCGTTCTACCTGAGCAGCGCCGGCTACGGCGTCTTCGTCGACCACCCCGAACACGTGTCCTTCGAGGTCGGGTCGGAGGTGGTGTCGCAGACCCAGTTCAGCGTGCCGGGTCAGTCGCTGACGTATTACCTGATCGACGGCCCCACCCCCAAGGACGTGCTGCGCCGCTACACAGCGCTGACCGGGCGGCCGGCGCGGGTGCCGGCCTGGTCGTACGGGCTGTGGCTGTCCACCTCGTTCACCACCTCGTACGACGAGAAGACGGTCACCGAGTTCATCGACGGGATGGCCGAACGGGACCTGCCGCTGTCGGTGTTCCACTTCGACTGCTTCTGGATGCGGCAGTTCCACTGGGTCGACTTCATCTGGGATCCGGCGACCTTCCCCGAACCGGAGAGCATGCTGCGCCGGCTGCACGAGCGCGGTCTCAAGGTCTGCGTCTGGATCAACCCGTACATCGCCCAGCGGTCGTACCTGTTCGAGGAGGGCCGCCAAGCCGGATATCTGGTCCGCAACCCGGACGGGTCGGTTTGGCAGTGGGACAAGTGGCAGGCCGGCATGGCGCTTGTCGACTTCACCAACCCGGACGCGGTCGCCTGGTACTCCGGCAAGCTCAAGGTGCTGCTGGACATGGGCGTGGACTGCTTCAAGACCGACTTCGGCGAGCGCATCCCCACCGACGTGGTGTGGCATGACGGCTCGGACCCACAGCGGATGCACAACTACTACGCCCACCTCTACAACAGGACGGTCTTCGAGCTGCTCGAGGCCGAACGCGGGCAGGGCGAGGCGGTCGTCTTCGCCCGGTCCGCGACGGCCGGCGGCCAGCAGTTTCCGGTGCACTGGGGTGGCGACTGCGAGTCCACCTTCGTGGCGATGGCCGAGTCGCTGCGCGGAGGGCTGTCACTGGCGGCGTCGGGGTTCGGCTACTGGAGCCACGACATCGGCGGCTTCGAGGGCACGCCCGACCCTGCGGTGTTCAAACGGTGGATCGCCTTCGGCCTGTTGTCGTCGCACTCGCGGCTGCACGGCTCCGGCTCGTACCGGGTGCCGTGGGCGTACGACGACGAGGCGGTCGACGTGCTGCGCCGCTTCACCCGGCTCAAGCTGAGCCTGATGCCGTACCTGGCGGCAGCGGCCGAACAGGCCCACGTCGAGGGCGTGCCGATGATGCGGCCGATGATCCTGGAGTTCCCGGACGATCCCACCGCAGCGTACCTCGACCGACAGTACATGCTCGGTCCGGACCTGCTGGTCGCGCCGGTGATGAGCGCCGACGGCCAGGTGACCTACTACGTACCGGCCGGCACCTGGACGCAGCTGATGACCGGTGCCCAGGTCACCGGGCCGGGCTGGGTGACCGAGAAGCACGGCTACGACAGCGTTCCGGTGCTGGCCCGCCCCGGCGCGGTCATCGCGTTCGGATCGGTCACCGACCGGCCCGACTACCCGTGGGCCGACGGCGTCCGGCTGCGGTTGTTCGCCCCAGCACCCGGGCAGCGGACCCGGGTTCGGATACCGTCGCCGGACGGTGGTCCGGGCACCGAGTTCGAGGTGCACCACCAGGGTGGAACGGCCACCGTGGAGCTGGTGGCGGGCGTCTCGTCGGGATACAGCTGCGAGGTTACGGAGGTGGCGAATTGAGCGATCGTCAGCGAGCGAATCATCAACTCAGCGATGTGGTGTTCCCCCAGGGCTTCGTCTGGGGTTCGGCTACGGCGGCGTACCAGATCGAGGGCGCGGCGAAGGAGGACGGTCGGGGACCGTCGATCTGGGACACCTACAGCCACACGCCAGGGCGGACGTTGAACGGGGACACCGGCGACGTGGCGGCCGACCACTACCACCGCTGGGCCGCCGACCTCGACCAGGTGGCCGCCCTCGGGCTCGGCGCGTACCGGTTCTCCATCGCGTGGCCCCGGGTGCAGCCGGGCGGTTCGGGCGCGCTCAACCGCGCCGGTGTGGACTTCTACTCCCGGCTGGTGGACCGGCTGCTCGAACTCGGCATCCGGCCGGTGGCCACGCTCTACCACTGGGACCTGCCGCAGGAACTGGAGGACGCCGGCGGCTGGCCCGCCCGGGACACGGCGTCGCGTTTCGCCGACTACACCACACACATCGTCGGCGCGCTCGGCGACCGGGTGCACACCTGGACCACCTTCAACGAGCCGTGGTGCTCGGCATACCTCGGGTACGCCTCCGGGGTGCACGCGCCGGGACGGACCGAACCGGCCGCGGCGCTGCGGGCCGTACACCACCTGAACCTGGCGCACGGCCTGGCCGGCCGGGTGATCCGCGACCTGGCACCGGCGGCGCAACTGTCGGTGACGCTGAACCTGCACGTCATCCGGCCGGCATCGGACTCTGCGGCCGACCACGACGCGGTACGCCGGATCGACGCCCTGGCCAACCGGGCGTTCCTCGGCCCGATGCTGGACGGGGCGTACCCGGCGGATCTGCTCGCCGACACGGCCGAGGTCACCGACTGGTCGTTCGTGCACGACGGCGACGAGGCCACGACGGCCGTTCCGCTGGACGTGCTCGGGGTCAACTACTACTCGACCACGCTGGTTCGCGCCTGGGACGGCGTCTCGCCCAGGTCGGCCGCAGACGGTCACGGCCGCTCGGCGCACTCGGCCTGGGTGGGCGCCGATCAGGTCGAGTTCCTGCCCCAACCCGGCCCGCACACGGCGATGGGCTGGAACATCGAACCGGCCGGCCTGACCGAGTTGCTGCTGCGACTGCACCACGACTACCCAGACCTGCCCTTGATGATCACTGAGAACGGTGCCGCCTTCGACGACGTTGTCTCCTCCGACGGCGCGGTGCACGACGACCGCCGCGTGGACTACCTGCGTCGGCACATCGCCGCGACGGCCGAGGCGATGGCGGCCGGGGCGGACGTGCGGGGCTACTTCGTCTGGTCCCTGCTGGACAACTTCGAGTGGGCGTACGGCTACGACCGCCGCTTCGGCATCATCCACGTCGACTACGACACCCAGCAACGCACCTGGAAAGACTCCGCCCACTGGTACCACCGCCTCACCACCACCAACCGCCTGCCCTGACTGTGCGGCTGGCCCCCGGCTCCATATCTCGTCGATCATGCAGTTTTCGCCCACGCAAACGCATGTCTCGCTCATGCCGGCGACCAGAACAGATGACCGCGCTGGCCGCTTCATCGGCTCGTTCGCCGCGCTCCTCACGCCCACAGCCGGCAACGACATCCGTCTCGACTCGTGGATCGCCGAGGTCAACACCATCGACCTGCCCCATCTACACACCTTCATCCGCGGCCTCGGCCTGGACCGCGCCGCTGTCAACGCCGCCCTGACCCATCCGTTCCACAACGGCGGCACCGAAGGCGTCAACACCAAGACCAAACTGATCAAGCGACAAATGTACGGACGCGCTGGCTTCGCGCTCCTACGCCATCGAATCCTGCTCGGCTGACCAGCACCCTCCGACACCACCGAATGGATGCTGTTGGTGATCTTGGTGGTTTGGTTGGGCCGGGTGCGTCGCTGCCAGAGCTGAGGACTCTTCGATGTTGAAGTAGCGGGATGTCGATGGGGCGGGGTTCGGGTTCGGTGGTGCCGGTGGAGACGGCTCGGGTGGCGTGGGCGGCGAGTCCGAAGGGCACGCCGGCGATGGTGATGCGGGATCGGTTGGAGGACCTGTTCGTTGACGATGACTTCGTCGGCTGGTTCCCGGCCGATGGTCGTCGTGGGGTGTCGCCTGCCCGGTTGGCGTTGGTGTCGGTGCTGCAGTACGCGGAGAACCTGACTGATCGGCAGGCGGCGCGGGCGGTGGCGTGTCGCATCGACTGGAAGTACGCGTTGGGGATGGAGTTGACGGAGCCCGGCTTCGATTACTCGGTGCTCAGCGAGTTCCGGGATCGGCTGGCCGAGGGTGATCGGGCTGATCGGCTGCTCGCGGTGATGGTCGATCGGCTTGCGGAGGCGGGGCTGGTGCGGGCGCGGGGCCGGCAGCGTACGGATTCCACACATGTCCTTGCGGCGGTGCGCCGGCTGAGTCGGGTGGAGTTGGTCGCGGAGACGATACGGGCGGCGTTGGAGGCCCTGGCGAAGGTGGATGAGGTGTGGCTGGCCGGTGTCATGCCGTCGGAGTGGGCGCAGCGGTATGGCCGGTCGGCGCGTCACGAGCGGCAGCCGACCGGGGCGGTCGCGGTCCGCCAGTACGTGCAACAGGTCGGTGCTGACGGTATCGCCTTGCTACGGGCCGTCTATGGCCCGACCGCCCCGGCGGCCGGGCCGGGGGTGGCCGCAGTCGAGGTGTTGCGTCAGGTCTGGGTCCAACAGTACTGGCACGACGAGTCAGGACACCTGCGGTGGCGGGAGGCGAAGGCGACCCGGGCTCGTAAGAGCCGGGAGGGCACGACTCGAAGGCGTCGCGTCGACACGGCGGCCGATGACGAGGCGGAGACCGCCCACGTGCCGTGGTCGAGCGTGGAGATCGTGTCGCCACACGACCCGCAGGCCCGGTTCAGCCACAAGCCGGGCAAGGTCGAATGGGTCGGATACAAGGCTCACCAGACGGAAACCTGCGACGAGCAACGACCGAACGTCATCGTGCACGTGGTGACGACCCCGGCCCCGCACCAGGACGTCGGCGCCGTCGATACGATCCACTCCGCGCTGGCCGGGCAGCGCATGGCGCCGGCCGAGCACTTCCTGGACAGCGGCTACGTCACACCCGAGACGGTTCACCAGGCGTCGACGACCCACGGGATCACGATCGTCGGTCCGGTCCGCCAGGACCCCCGTGCCGTCGAGCGGCCCGGGTTCGCCAAGGAGGACTTCCACATCGACTGGCGAGCCGAGACCGCCACCTGCCCGAGAGGCACCGTCAGTCCGCGATGGAAGCCGACCACGGCCGACGGCAAACCCCGACTCTCGGTGCTGTTCCGGCGGGCGGACTGCCGCGCCTGCACCGTCCGGCAGCAATGCACCGGCAACGTCGACGGCAAGGGCCGACACCTGCTCCTTCTACCCGAGCCGCTACAGATCATCCAGACCCAGGCCCGCGCCCAACAGCAAACACCCGAGTGGAAACGGCGCTACGACCTCCGCGCCGGGTGCGAGGCCACCGTCTCCGAAACCGTCCACGCGCACGGCCTACGCCACTGCCGGTACCGCGGACTCGCGAAGACCCACGTCCAACACGTCCTCACCGCAGCCGGCACGAACATCATCCGCCTCGCTCAACACCGACCCGACCAGCACCAGCGACCACGAAGCCGCCTACAAGAACTCTTCCGCGCCAGCTGACAACAAACCACCAAGATCACCAACAGCATCCCGAATGTGAGACAGAGCCTTCAACCGTGACCGTTCGGGTCCTGCCGGTCGACGCGTCGATCAGGGGCCACAGCTCCCCGGTCCGCGTATTCGATCTACCGCTACCGCGATCCGCAGAACTCACAGGCCGCCGCAGTCGACACCCTCACCAAGGACCTGATCCACACCGAACCAGGCGAGATAGATCCCTATCTGAGCCTGCACAGTCGACTCAAGGCCGCCGCGCTCTCACCCGAATCGAGTATCCGTCTCCTCCGCGCCGCGGCGGAGAACCTCGCACCTACCGAAGGAGTCCCGGCATGACGCACCAGCCCACCTGGCGCAAGTCCAGCTACCTGGGCCCGTCTCCCGAGATTGCCGGGCGATCTGATGAGGGGCTTGTATCTCAAGCCGCTTGAGATCGCATAGTGGCGTCGTGGACATGAACGAGCTGTATGCCATCGGGGATGTCGCCCGACGGACCGGCCTGAGCGTCAGCGCCGTCCGGTACTACGCGGACGCCGGTGTCGTCACGCCGGCCGCCAGCACCCCGGCCGGCCACCGCCTGTACGACGTGTCGGCCATCGCCCGGCTAGAACTGGTCCGGACGCTACGGGAACTCGATGCCAGCCTGGACGAGATCCGGCGGGTGCTGGCCGGCCGGGCGACGCTGCGCGAGTTGGCCACCACCCACCTGGCCCTGCTGGCACGGCATGAGGCGCGGCTGCGCAGCCGCCGCGCGGTGCTGTCGGCCGTCCTGCGGCAGGACTCCACAGCCGAGCAGGTCACGCTGATGCACAAGCTGGTTGGCATGCCGGACGAGGAACGCGATCGGCTGATCGACGAGTTCTGGACCGAGGTCTCCACCGGCTGGGAGCCACCAGAGCGGATGGTCGAGTGGTGGCGGGCGGCCCGGCCGGAGCTGCCCGAACATCCCACCGCGGCGCAGCTGGAGGCGTGGATCGAACTGGCCGAGCTGGTCCGGGACACCGAGGTCCGGCAGGCCGTGCGTCGTGAGCTGCACGAGGCGTGCACCACCGGGGCCGGGCCGCCGATGACCTCGTCGCCGATGCTGGACGCCCTGGAAGCGGGCGCGGCGATCGGACAGCCGCTGATGGACGCGGCGCGGGAGCGGGTGCCACCGGACTCGCCCAGGGGGCGGGAGATCGCCGACCAGTGGATCGGGTGGCTGACCGGCATCTTCGCGACACCGGACAGCCCTGGGATGCCGGACACGCCCGAGTTCCGGATCCAGGCGGCCGACCACATGCTGGCAGGCGCGGAGTGGGACCGCACCCCGCCGGAGCCGGAGGGACCATTCGACCGGTACATGGAGCTGGTCGCCGCCGTGAACAACATGCCACCGGAGCGGTTCCCGTTCGAGTGGCTGGCCGCGGCACTGCGCGCGTCCGCCCTACCGGCTTCCTGATTGGTGATACGCGGCTCGGCGGTTGGCCTACCTGGTCGACATGGCGCATCGGGCGGATTCCGGCAGGGGATCTTGCGCGGCTACTTTGCACTCTCCGGCCGGTCGACGTTGATGCAGCGGTTCACCTCACTGTTCGCCGACGCTGCCCGGTTCGCTCGCCACTGTCCTGGTGACCGTTGGTCGGCGCGTCACCCGCGACCCGGGTGGCTGCGGGGTTCGCCGAACTGGCCCGAGCGATCTGACCAGTGCCCACTGACGCGGCTTGGCGTGCCCGCCGATCCGCGAACGCAACAGCGCCCTTCAGATGCCCTCACGCTACGCCGCCGCACCGCGGTGCTTGACGGCGTCGCCCGCACAGCTGACGCCGCGGGCCAGCTATCACTGGCGTACGGGGCGGCCGTGGCCGGCAGCAGGTTGACCAGGGTGGCCTTGGCTCCGGGTGCCGACCAGCGCGATGGAGTGGGCGTCGGTGGCGTCTCGCTTTGGTAGGAGCTGGCACTGCTGGACCTGGGTTGGGCCGGATCTGGTTGCGTGTACGCCGTGGGGCGAGGCTGGGGGCATGAACGAGTTCAATGACATGACCGTGCTGATCACTGGTGGCGGCAGAGGGATGGGGCTGGCCACAGCTCGGCGGCTGCTCGACAAGGGCGCGTGCGTAGTGCTCGCCGCGCGCGATTCAGCGCGGCTTACAGCGGCGGCGACGCAGCTCGACGCCGGGGAGCGGGTGATGTGCGCCCCGACAGACGTTGGCAGCACCGGCGACCTCGACCGGCTCATGGACGGTATCCGTGAGCGTTTCGGCAGCCTGGACGGAGTCTTCGCCAACGCTGGGATCGGCTTGTTCGCACCGGCCGCCGAGCTGGGTGTGGACGACTTCGCCAACGTTATGGACGTCAACGTCAAGGGTGTCTTCTTCACCGTCCAGAAGGCTCTGCCGCTCATGGCCGACGGCGGGTCCGTCGTCATCAACGCGTCTTGGACGGCTCACCGGGGTATGTCTGCCTCGTCGCTGTACTCGGCCAGTAAGGCTGCGGTGCTCCATCTGGCGCGGGCATACGCCGCGGAGGTGGCGCAGCGGGGTATTCGGGTCAACTCGGTCAGCCCTGGATTCATCGTCACGGACATGTTCCACGACGTGATCACCACCTCGGATGCCCGGGAGGCCGCCCGTGTGCAGGTGCCGATGGGCCGCCTCGGCGAGCCCGACGACATCGCCGGTCCGGTGGTCTTCCTGCTGTCACCGCAGGCCTCCTACATCACCGGTCAAGATCTGATCGTCGACGGTGGGTTGGTGAGCGTGATTGCCGACCGTGGTGGGAAGAGCGTGGTTGCGCGCTGACCGCCGCCTGGCTGGCCGGCGGCGGCCGGCCAGCCAGGCACCGGCAGGGCCAGGCTAACGGCGGCCTAGCTGAGCGATGATATGACCATGGCAGCCGTGACCGACCTCGGACAGTTTCTGCGCGCCCGTCGCGCCCGCCTGGACCCCGCCGAGTTGGGGCTGGCCTCGTTCGGGCGCCGCCGCGTCCCGGGCCTTCGCCGCGAGGAACTGGCTCAACTCGCCGGGGTCAGCGTCGACTACTACACCCGGATGGAACAGAGCCGGGTTCGTGCCGTCTCCACCGACGTCCTCGACGCCGTGGCCCGCGCCTTGCGCCTGGACGAGGATGAAAAAGCCCACCTGCACCACCTGGCCGCTCACCGCACCCGGAGCCGACCGCCGGCACCGCCGCAGCGGGTCCGCCCAGCCTTGCGCTGGCTGCTGGAGTCGTTGACCACCACTCCGGCGTTGGTGCTCGGCCGGCGAATGGACATCTTGGCCTGGAACCCACTGGGCGCCGCATTGTTCGTGGATTTCGCTGCGGTGCCCGCCCCGCACCGCAACCTCCTGCGGTTGATGTTCCTGGACGAGTCCTTCCGCGATCTGCTGCCCAACTGGGAGGAATGCGTCCGCGAAAACGTCGCGTACCTGCGGATGGACGCCGGCCACCATCCCGACGACCCGCAACTGGCGGCACTGGTCGGGGAACTGTCGGTCAAAAGTGACCAGTTCCGCCGCTGGTGGGCCGAACACCCCGTGCGCCGCAAGACCTCGGGACTGAAACAGTTCTGCCATCCACTGCTCGGCCCCATGGAACTCGCCGCCGAGACACTACGGCTCTCCGATGACCCCAGCCAAGCGCTCGTGACCTACACCGCGCAACCGGGCACGCCCTCCGCAGACGCGCTACTCATCCTCGCCCTCGCAGCGCCAACACACCTCAACCCGCGACCAGCGCCGCTCGAAGACCCTGAGCGAGTCCTGCCGCCAGAACAACCAGTCGACGCGAGGCGAGTCCGGCCTGAAATTGGGCCGCTGTCCCGACGGGCGAGCCGTCATGGCCGGGCCGGGCCACCGGCGGTGGCCGCCGGCAGTTCGGACGACGGCCTGCGGGGCCCGTCAACGCGGTGGTGAGACGTACAGTCCGGTCTTGCACCCCATTTCGCCTGGCTCCAGCCATATCCGGTCGTACCCGGGTGACTCGATGGCTCCGCTCGGAGCCCTCACCAGGAGGATGCGGTTACGCTCGGCGGGTACGCCCACCGCGGCGACGAGGGCGCCCTCGTGGGTGACCGTGTCGACGGTGATGTGCTTCTCGGGAAATGCCGCCCGCACCGTGCGTGCGAGCGTGTCGGGTGTGGCGGTGCGCAGCGCCGCGGCGAGCCGTTCGCGCCCGTTGTCCGGCAGCCTCGGAATCGGCGAGGCGGTGGGCACTGCGGGAGTGGCTATCGCCGGGCAGTCGATTTCGTGATACGACGTGTAGCGAGAGAACTCGAGCAGATAGCGGTAGCATCGCGTGGCCTGACCGGCAGAGTTGCCGAGGTCGCCGAAGGAAACCCCTGGCTGCTCGGCCACCGTCACAACGAACCGGACGTCGATGGTAGCCTGCTCACTTCCGGCGGTTCGACCTGACCAGCCCAACGGCTCACGTCGGACGGTCGAGCCGCTAGCCTTCACCTCTTTGGAGATCTCGGTCGCGGCGATGTACTCGGCGTCCCGAACCCGGTTGCGGTAACCGAGGTCGTCATCGAGGAGCGCCGCTTCGTTGGCTGCGATGTCCTGCGCCAGCGAGTCGCCATCGCGGTAATCTGAGCATCCGGTCAGTACCAGGCAGGCCACCGTCACCGCCACGCCGGTCAAAGGCGGGGCCCCGAGGCGTTGACGATCCAGCACCCAGTCGTACGCGACCCACTGGCCCCCCCACGTTTCTGCCTTCGGAGCTACGGCCGTACCAGACGGAGATCAGGGACGCCTGGCTCCGCCGTTCCTCCGCCGCCCGTTCGCGCCTGTCCTGTTCGCCGCGGGCGTCGTGCCCGGATTCGACCTTGTAGACCCGATAGCCGACGATCGACGCCACCAGCACGAGGATGACGGTGGCGACGCTAGCGACTGCGGAGATCCATGTCGCGAGGTCGCCAAGCTGCCACGGCCGCGCCAGGTAGACCAACGTGTCGAGGGGTAGGGGCACGATGGCAAGGCTAAGACTCCGTCGCTACTCCGCCCTCGTGGCTCAGCTGACTGACGTCACCTTGGTTGGCAGCGCGGCAGAATTGGCAATCCTTCCCCCCTCCCCACAGGAGTACAGATGGTCGCCCTTCGATCCCGTCGCCTGGAGTCGGTCTTCGGCACGGCGCTGGACGCCCTCATGGCCCGCCACATCCACGATCTAGTCCCCTCCTGCGCCCAGGAATCGGTTGACCTGGACTTCAAGACCACGCCATCCCCAGCCGCGTCGTCGATCTTCACTGCGCCCACCGGACCGCCTGAACCCCTCAATTACCAGGCTCTAAGGCACCCTGGGTGCGACGGCCAGGTGGCCGCCTTCGCCCTCCCATGAGTCCTGGGCAGCATGATCGGCCCCGGCAGGAGCCGGTATGCCGACGGTGTGCAGGATGTCTTGTGCGTGGACGCGGTTGTCGCTGGACGCGGCCATGGCCAGGGCCGCGTCGGCGGTGCGTTTCGCGGTGCCCGGCGGTACGACAAGCAGATCGACTCGATCGCTGTCCTCGACCAGCGCGGTGAGCAGGCTGGCGGGTTGGCTGGTGAAGTAGCCGAGGCGAAGGAGCCGGCCGGCCACGCTTAGCCGGCGGGGGTGGTCGGTCCAGCCGGCGGAGTTGAGGACCAGCCGGGTGATTGGTCCGTGCAGCCGGTCGATCGCCAAGATCAGGCCGGGCAGCTCGGCGACGGGATCGGTCGAACGGGGCCACCATCCGCCGTCCAAAAGGGTGCGGCGCGACCCGGTGGGCTGCATCCGCAGGCGAGGCGTAGACGGCGGCGTTGGCGAGATTGCAGTCATGCGGTGGGACGTACCGTTGAGCGTCATATCCCTCTCCCTCCCGTCTCGTCGCCCTGGGGTTACCAGTTTTTGACGTCAGGCAGGGGTTGGCGTGCGCGATCGCGATAGGTACCGAGCCGCCCTGGGCGGCGCGGGAGCGGGTCAGCGTTGGCGGCGCAGTTGGGTGATCCGGGCGGCGCCGACCGCCATGGTCAGCAGGGCCGCGCCGACACCGGCGATCAGCAGCCCCAGCGCCAGTGGCAAGCTCCCGTGCATCCACAGGAAGCTCACCTCGGCGCTGCGCGTGTTCTGCAGCATGAAGACGATCAACACCACGGCCAGCAACGTGGCCGTACAGATGCCGACCCAGGCGGCACCGGTGCGGGTGTGGGGCATCCGTCTGGCGGTCAGGGCATGGGCGGAGCGGTCGTGGGCCGTTGCGGTGCAGTGGTGGCCCGGTCCGCACGTTCGCGGTGCGTGTGGTGAGACATGACGTCCCCTACGGGTTGGCCGGGGTCAGGCACCTCAAGACGGGATGTCGCTTCCGGTATGTCCATCGTACGCCTGTTCGGCCGGAACTGCTTCTCGGCGGTCTCGCCGACCGCGGTCAATGCCGTTTCCGGCAGGAACACCGCCGGTTCCGGCGCCGAAACACGCGGTGGTGAACGGCAGCTGTTGCAAGTCTCGCAGCGGCATCAGCGGGTCCTCGGCACTCGGTACGCGACCGCACCGTGATGCTGGTCCGTACCGCCGTTACAGATACTGGCCGGTCGTCTCGCTGTCCTGCCTGGCCACCCGGACGGCTACCACGTTGGCGAGGTTGACGATGACGGCATTCTCGGTTGCCTCCCGGTTGTACCTGGCACGGGTCAGGACCAGACTGCGCCGCTTGTCCAATGCCTTGGCGATCACCCCAAGCGCCTCGTCGGGGCCGGTGAAATCGGTGGTCAGCACGGAGACGTCCTCACCGCCTACCGGGTGAAACCGAATGATCAGTTCGACATTCTCAGCCACGCTCGACTCCTTCCGGGAGGCGTATCGCACGTCGAGCCCTCGCTCCGGCTCGCGAGCACCGGCCTGCCACCGGCCGTTGCCCAACCTGTACCCGGGGGACGTCGCGGATTCCACATCCCACTCTCGCTCACTGAGCCAGCTGCCGGCGGCGAGTAGGACCAGGCTTGCGGGTAGCGGCCCGCTGGCGCTGCCGTTGCCCGCGCTCGCGCCGGCCGCCCCCTAACCCGGACTCCGGTGATCAACGGTTTGTTCGCGCGCCGACCCGGTATCGGGGACGGTGGTTGGTTCCGCCGTGGCAATGTCCTGATCGCTGGGCGTCCTTGGCAATTTGCCTCCTAGGGCGAGGTCGGTGACATCGCCGATGGTGGCGGTAGCGGTGAGCGCCGCCGCGAACAGAACGAGCTGGTTGACGACACTGAGCGACACCAGCAGCCCAACCGTGCCCGCGACCACGTGATAGGTCGGGTTGGCCTCGATGCGCTGCACGAAGAAGCCACCGACGGTCTTGAGCAGCTCCAGCCCGATCGCGACGAGCAGCGCCGGTAACGCGACCCGGCGCGGCGGCATCCGCAGCCGCGGCAACCCGGTCAGCACGGCGATCGACAGCAAGGTGTTCACTGCGACGCCGACCACGAGGCCGACCACGGCGAGCAACCCGCGGGTCAGGGCGGCGTCCGCGCCGGTGGTGTCGATCAGTCGGCTGGCCAACGCGGTTGTCGTGAACGCTGTCGCCAGGGACACGACCAGCAGGAGGCCGAGCCCGGTCAACACGAGCAGGTCGATCAGCAGGCGGACGATGAAGGTGCCGGGATACTCGGGCAGACGCCAGACCTTGCGGATCGAGGAGCGCAGCGCGTTTACCCAGAACCAGCCGGTGACCGGCAGGCCGAGGAACGCGATCACCCCGGCGGCGCCGCGCGCGGTGCGTAGCGCCTGCACGTCGAGGTTGGGCAGGTTCTGGTCAAGGTAGCGCTGCACCGAACGTTGCACGGCGGGATGGTCGAGCACGAACCCGAAGAGTGCGAAGCCGAGCAGGGCCAGCGCGAACGTGGCGAAGAACGCGTAGTAGGTCACCGCCGCGGCGAGCCGACCGCCGTCGGCCTCGGCGTAGCGCACCGCGGCCCGGGCCAGGTGGTCCAGCCAACCGTGCCGGCGGCGGGCCCGCCACCACATCGCGGCACCCCGCTGTCGCCTGCTCCCGACCGTCACGCCGCTTGCCGTACCCGACGGCGGTCCCGGTCACGCACGGCACGCCACCAAACCACGCCAGGTTTGACGTCCGTCCGGCGTGCGCCGCCCGGCGGGCATGTGCCGGCCGCGCCTTATCCGGCTCATGCGCCATCTACCGGCGTGACCGGCGTCCCTGGGGCGGGACCGACAGAGGTGGCAACCGGCGGCGTTTCCCCTTCCGTAGGCTCGTCGGCCGGCCGCGCGATCTGCGCGCCTTCGCGCTGGTTCTCGTCGACCGGTCGGGTTCCCGGCGGTTCCCGGTCAGGAGTGGGCTCGCCCTGCGGGTGCTCACTGAGGTAGCGCACGGCCGTGTTGGCCACGGCAAGCAGTGGAACGGCCACGAGCGCGCCGACGATGCCAGCGACAACGAGCCCGGTGGCGATGGCGAGGATGACAGCGAGCGGATGCAGGGCGACAGCACGGCCCATGATGAGCGGCTGCAGGACATGGCCCTCCAGCTGTTGCACGCCGATGACGACAGCCAGAACGATGAGCGCGCTGACCGGGCCCTGGGTGACCAGCGCTACCAGGACCGCGACCGTGCCGGACAGGGTGGCGCCGATGACCGGGATGAACGCCCCCAGGAACACCAGCCCCGCCAGCGGCAGTGCGAGCGGGACACGCAGCACCGCCAAACCAATGCCGATACCGACGGCATCGACGAACGCGACGAGCACCGTGGCGCGGACGTACGACCCAAGGGTGTGCCAGGAGTAGTGGCCGGCCCGGGCCACCGGGACGCGAGCCGCGCGCGGCAACATCCGGCACAGGAACCGCCAGATCTGCGCCCCGTCACGCAGGAAGAAGAACAGGGTGAACAGCACCAGGAAGAACCCGGCGACCACCTCGCCCAACGTCGTGGCGGTGCTCAACGCGCCGGACGTGATCGCCCCCTGGTTCTCGGACACCTGCTGCTGCAGCCGTTCGAGCGCGGCGCTGAGCTGCGCCTGGGAGATGCCCAGCGGGCCGCGCGAAAGCCGCGCCTGTATCTCCTCCACCCCTTCACGGACCTGCACGGACAGGTCACCGAACTGGGAGACGACCGTCCCGACGATCAGACCCAGACCGGCTGACACGGCCGCCAACCCACCCACGAGCACCATGCCGGCAGCCAGCGACCGGTTGACTCCCCGGTTCCGCAACCCCCGAACCGCCGGCTCGAACAGGGCGGCGAGCAGCAACGCCACCACCACCGGGATGACCACGATACGCAAGAACCCGATCAGTCTGATCAGCAGATAGGCGGTAGCCACGAACAAGATCAACCGCCACGCCCACGCACCGGCGATCCGCACACCGCGGGGAATGCCGTCGTCCACGCTCGGTGCCGCCTCCGCGACGACCACCGGCCTTGTCGACTCACCCGACGGGAAGTCAGCCCGAAACGGCGGCAGCGAGCCGCCCTGCCGCGCGGCCGCCACACGCGCCCGCGCCCGCTCACGCAGCTGCTCGGCCAAACGCCGGATCACGGGCTTGGCTCCGACTCGCGGTACAAGCGCACAGTGCGCTGACGCAACTCGTCGGGGTACTTCTTCAGGACTGCCACAGAACGTCCTCCCCACGGTCATCAGACCATGATCAGAAGACTCCGGAGAAGCGGGCGGAACCCAGCGTGGAGACCGTGCGCAACTACCTGGCCAGCGCCATGACCAAGTTGGGCGCTTCGAACCGCATCACCGCCATCCGAAGCGCCCAGCAGACGGGCTGGAGCTAACCGCGCGCAACCGCCAGCTCCTTGACAGCCTCTCGGGCGAGCTGCCCGGAGTCGTCGGCGAGCAACTGAGCCGCGGGCGCCGCCCGGCTGAGCCTCGCTCAGCTCAGATCGAGGGGCCAGAAAGCGATCCGATGCCCGCCACCGGCTGCCCTTGGTACCGCGATCACCGCTTCCGGTTGAACCTGTTGGCCAGTTCGCGGAGCTTGCGCTGGGTCTGCGGCTTGGCCATCTCCTGCCGTCCCCGCGTGACCATACGCCGCCCCCGAGGGCCGGCCAGGAATGCCTTGATCCGCTGCACCATCGATGTCATCTCATGCCTCATTTCTGTCGTTTCGTGTCCTCGGTGCGGCGCCCCATTGGGTGGGCCGTCTGAAGCAACCTCCCGTCCGCTGGCGCGGCGCCGGCTGGCACCTGAGCACCCCGGGCGGTTGGTCCGTCGGCGGACCACCCTTCTGAGCCGTGTGCGGCGCAACACCGAGCGAACTTGTGTTGCGGAGCCGCCCCATGGGGTACCAGCCGAGGCGAATGGTTCGGCCGTTGACGGTAATGTGGCGCTGGTGGGGCAGATCCCAGTCGGTGGCGTTCAACCGCACGTGGGTGATGGGTCTTCGGCGGCTGTCCAGCGCCGCGATCAGCGTCGGAAGTTCAGCGTTGGCGTCACTTCTTGCGCCGCCAGTCCCCGTCGAGCAGCGTCGCGCGTGATGATGTTGGTTCCAGCTTCATTCGTGGTGGCGCTGTCCCGCCCACGGTACGAGGTTTGGTGACGGGCGCAGTGGGTGGTTCCTTCCCAGTCGGTGGGCCGGCTCGTCGGGTGCTCCGGCGAGCCGGCGCAGGCCGGGCGCGGTCGACGGCTCGGGCGTAACGAGCCACAAGGAGCCCTGCGGTTCGGCTACGCCGCAGCTCAGCGGCGGCGTGAAAGCCGGCGAGGTTGGCGATTGATTGCGGTCCATGCGGTCGCGACCCTGGTGGACGCCAGCTGGGAGCTCAACGACCGCCGGAGTGGATTGGAGCCATGGAGATCCGTCGGCTGACGGGCGTGGCGGGGTGCAGAGCAGCCGTGACGTCTCTTGAACGGGAGCCGGTATGGCGGGCACCTCGGGCGGGATGTCGTCGATTCCGGGATATCCCTATCCTACTCCTGTTTGACCCCTCCGGACGAGTTCACGGTCGACCGATATCGCAAGGGGGCCGCTGCTGTCGTCACCGTCCGAGGTAGGCGACGTGCGGCACCGTTGGATCTTCGCTCTTAAGCGCTAATACGTGCGAATGGCGTGCCGTCTCGCGCGCTCGCCGGCGCAACGGCTGCAACGCCGCCAGCTGATCAGGTGGGCAGCGCCTGTCGCCTTCCTCCGGAGCCGGTGTGGTGGGCCCCGTGCTGCAGCCGACCGATGCCGGATGCCCTGACCGTACGCCGATTCTGACGAGCAGGAGGCCGGAGTCGACGGCGGGCCGGCCGGGTCATGGCGCAGGCCGTTCGGGAGGGTAGTCCTTCTTCTGTGTTTAGTTCGCGTTCGAGCACGCGCATGCCTGCATCGGGTAACCGGCGTGCGTCGCGTCAGCGCAGCAGCTCCTCGCGGCGGGCGTCGATCGTGGCCCGGCGGACGCGCAGTGCCGTTAGTGCGGTGACACGGGCATTGCGGCGGAATCGGCGTTGCGCAGCAGGTCCAGGCGGCTCTGGTAGCGGCTCAACTGGGCGCGCAGGTACCCGCGCATTCCCTCGACGGCCTGTACATCGACGTCCTCGCGATCGACTATTTCGTCGAGCGGGCAAGGGCCGCCTCGACGGATGCCGACCGTGCCTCGTTACGCAGACGCGACTGATCCGTCTCGGCGGCGCGCAGACCCAGCGTGCGGATCAGGGGCGCGAAGGTGAGTCCCTGTCCGAGCAGGGTGACGAGTACGACGGCGAAGGCGCAGAACAGCAGCAGGTCACGTACCGGGAAGGGAGCCCCGGTGTCGGTGACCAGCGGGATGGTGAAGATGGCGGCGAGGCTGATGACGCCGCAGGTTGCGGACCAGCTCAGCGCGACAACCTCGCGTCCGGTGGCCGCTGGGCCTGGCGCCGCTGACGGGCCCGAGGAGAGGGCGGCGTTGGCGGGCTCCGTGCCTCCGAGGCGGGTGTGTAGTGACCGGGGCAGCGACTGGGTGAGCAGCAGCCACAGCGGGCGGAGCAGCAGCACCACCCCCACGGTGACCGCGACCGCGGCGATGACCGTGGACATGTCGTACTGCTCGAATCCCCGTACGCCAGACTGCGCTGGTCTGCAACCGGCTTTCGCCCGACGCCCAGCGCGGCGCGTCGTGTCCGATGGTCAACCCTGCCACGACGGCGGCCAGTACGCCGGAGACGTGTACCTTCTCGGCGCACAGGTAGGCGACGAGCGGTGTGGCCAGCGAGATGGCGTTGGCAGTCAGCCGGGTCCTTGGCTCGGTGCCGCAGCAGGCGCACGCCGTAAGCGACCGTGACGCCGGTGACGATCCCGCCAACAGCGGTGAGCAGGAACTGCCCGAGCGCCGAGGTGGCGGAGAACCCGCCGCCCGTGGCGGTGGCGACGGCCGCGCTCAGTATGGTGAGGGCAGTGGCGTCGTTGAGTAGCCCTTCTCCCTGAATCAGAGTGACCAGCCTGACGGGCAGGCCCGCCTTGCGGGCCAGCGCGAGCGCCGCCACCGGATCGGGTGGCGCGACGACCGCGCTCATCGCGATGCCGGGGCGAGGGTGGCGCCTTCGACGAACCAGGCGAAGCCGAGGCCGACCGCCGATGCGGTGAGCAGGACCAGCGCCACGGAGGGCTGACCACGGTGCGCAGGTTGCGGCGGATGGTGAGCAGGGATGGGTCCCAGCGCCGCGCTGTACAGCAGCGGTGGCGGCACGAACGTCCGCACGAACTCGGGGTTCAGCACGACGGTCGGGCCGGGCAGAACCGCGTAGCCGATGCCGGCGACTGTCAGCAGGGCCGCGGCTGGCAGACCGGTTCGCTCGGCGGCCCACCGGACCGCCACCACCACGGCAACCGCGCCCAGCACGAACAGCAATGTCGCCTCGACATCCACTCTGCCAGCCTCCAGCCATGGGTTGCGTGACCGTCCGGGGGCCTGCGTCCAAGATCAGAGGGCAAGTTTCGGGCTGCATGCTGCGCAATCCTGCGTGGGCTGCTTGCAGCCCGGCCGCGATCCGGCCAGGGGAGGGCCCCTTCTTGGTTTAGTTCAGTCGGTGAGGCTGGCTCAGCGCGCTGCGTGTTCGGCGCGGGCTGGTGCGCCTACCTGGTGCAGGTGTTGCAGGGCTTGGCGGTAGGAGGTGACGAGGCTGGTCTGTTCGTACGCGACGCCGATTTCAGTGCAGTATGCCTGCACGATCGGCTGGGCCTTACGCAGGTTGGGCGTCGGCATGCCGGGGAACAGGTGGTGCTCGATCTGGTAGTTGAGGCCGCCCAGCGCCGCGTCGGTCAGCCAGCCACCACGGACGTTGCGGGAGGTCAGCACCTGCTTGCGCAGGTAGTCCTCGTCGCCGGTCGGGTGCGGCATGCCCTTGTGGTTGGGTGCGAATGTCATGCCGAGGTAGACGCCGAACAGCGCCTGGTGCACCAGCAGGAAGGCGATGGCCTGCGGTGGCGACAGGACGATCAGCAGTGCGGAGAGGTAGCCGACGGCGTGCAGGATCAGCAGGGTGCATTCAAGGCGGTGTCGCTTCACCGTGCCATTGCGCAAGGCCTTGATGCTGGAGACTTTCAGGTCGGCGGCGAGCAGAGCGAGCAGCGGGAAGAACAGCGCGGCCTGGTGCCGGGTGATGAAGCCTTTCAGCCCGCGCCGGCCGAGGGCCGACTTCGTGGCCCAGATCAGCACCTCCGGTGCGACGTCCGGGTCGAGGTCGTCGTGGTTGGGGTTGTTGTGGTGACGGGTGTGCTTGTCCATCCACCAGCCGTAGCTCATCCCGACGCAGAGGTTTCCGGCGAGCCGTCCGGCGACTTCGCCGGGGCGTTTGGTGCGGAACACCTGGCGATGGGCCAGATCGTGCGCCACGAGCGCGACCTGGGTGAACGTGACGGCCAGGAACGCGGCCGTCACCAACTGCCACCAGGACGAGCCGATGAGGAAGAACGCGGTCCAACCGCCAAGAAGCATGAGCGTGACGACGCTCAGCCGTGCGAGGTAGTAGGCGGGCCGGCGCTGCATCAGCCCCTCGCCGCTGATCCGGCGGGACAGCACGGCGAAGTCGCTGCCCGTCGTTGTCCTCAACGGTGCCATGGTTATTGTCATGCTTCTATCAAACCGCCAGGGGCATGCATCGTCAGGAGTGCTACGTCCTACGGCCCGGTGGTGCTAGCACCACCATTGAACCGCCCGCCAGCGGGCACTATATGACCTGTGGAGATGCCCGAGGCCGGTGCACGGCTGCCCCGATGGGGTCGGCGTGGTGCGCGCTCCGTGCTGGGCGGCATGGCCGCGATCGGGCTGGCCTTCACCAACCTGCCGCTGCTCACCGCGTCGGTTGTCGCGTTGGCCCTGACGCCGGTGCCGTTCCTCGGTTTAGCGCTGGTTCCGTGGACGATGACGCTGGTCCGCAAGCGGGCCGATCTCGAGCGCAGACGTGCTTCACGAACCGGCGTCCTGGTGACCCGCCCGTACCACCCGCCCCCGGAACGGGCCATGGCCGACGGCTGGCAGCGCTTCCGGTGGACCGTGACGGACCCGGCCACCTGGCGTGACCTCGCCTGGCTCCTGCCCGGCGCGATCGTCGGGTTCACACTCGGGACGATCGCTGTCGTCGTGCCCCTGTACGGCCTCGCGGGTCTGACGCTGACGCCGCTGTGGATCTGGCACGCCACCGGCTGGTACCACTACGGCGCCATCTGGTCCATCGATACGGCGCCCGCCGGCCTGCTCTGCCTACCGCAAGGCGCCGTCATCCTTGCGGCTGGCCTGTGGGCGGCGCCGTGGCTGCGCCGCGTCGATGCTCTCTTCGCCCGGCTCTTCCTCGCGCCGACCAGGGCCGCTGAGCTCCGGCTACGCGTCACGCAGCTGACCCTCACGCGCGCCGACACGGTGGACGCCCAAGCGGCCGAGTTGCGCCGCATCGAACGCGACCTGCACGATGGCGTCCAGGCCCGCCTCGTCTCGCTGAGCATGGTCATCGGCCTGGCCGACGCACTCATCGACCGGAACCCGGCCGAGGCCCACAAGCTGCTCGCCGAGGCCCGTGAGTCCAGCGGTACGGCGCTGGTCGAGCTGCGGCACCTCGTCCGCGGCATCCACCCACCGGTGCTGGCCGAACGTGGACTCGGCGGCGCGGTCCGTGCGTTGGCGCTCAGCCTGCCGGTCCCGATTACGGTCGACATCGACCTGCCGGGACGGCCCGACACACCTGTGGAGTCCGCGGCGTACTTCGCCGTCGCTGAGGCGCTGACCAACATGATCCGGCACAGCCGTGCCCACACCGGGTCGGTGTCCGTGCGGCACGGGGACGGCGCGCTGACCGTTGTGGTCACCGACGACGGCGCAGGAGGCGCCGACCCCGCCGCCGGCACCGGTCTGCGCGGTATCGAACGCCGCCTCGCCGCGTTCGATGGCACCATGGCGCTGTCGAGCCCGCCCGGGGGACCCACCGTCATCACCATGGAGTTGCCGTGCGCGTTGTCATCGCCGAGGACCATGCCCTCCTCCGAGACGGACTGACCCGGCTCCTGCAGGCCTTCGACTTCGACGTCGTCGCAGCCGTCGACAACGGACCGGCCCTGCTGCCCGCCCTGATCACGCACAAGCCCCGGGTGGCGATCATCGATGTCCGCCTCCCCCCGACATTCACCGACGAAGGTCTGCAAGCCGCGATCGCGGCCCGAACCCAGGTGCCTGGCCTGCCGATCCTTATGCTCTCCCAGCACGTCGAGCCCCTGTACGCCCGCGAACTGCTCAGCACCCCGCACGGCGGTGTGGGCTACCTCCTCAAGGACCGTGTGTCCGACGTCGGCGAGTTCGTCGACGCCGTCCGCCGGGTCGCCGACGGCGGCACCGCCATGGACCCTGAGGTGATCTCCCAACTACTCGTCCGCCGGGAGCCACTGGCGGTACTCACCGCCCGGGAACGGGAGCTGCTCGGCGTCATGGCTGAAGGCCGCTCCAACGCCGCCATCGCGGCCAAGCTCCGCATCACCGAGAAAGCCGTGAGCAAGCACATCAACAACATCCTCACCAAACTGGACATGCCACCCTCCGACGACGACAACCGCCGCGTCCTCGCCGTCCTGGCATACCTCAACGCCTGACCGGCTGGAACGGAGGGACAACGATCATCGATGCTCAAAGACCCGCAACCATGCACGAGGTCGTAAAGGATGTCTCGTAACTCGGTGAGGCGTTACCGAACGTTGACCCGCCGACCGGTAGCCTCGTCAAAATGGGCATCCAGTTCGACGTCGAGCGCCGACCCAAGAACGGTCGGGTGATCCCGGCGAGGAGCCCACCCGGCCCGACGAGGGACGCGCGGACGGCAAACCAGCACGCGTCGGGTCTTCGACGTGACGCCGAGGCTCGTCACCTCAGACCATGATCAGCGACGTGGCTCCGTGCCGCAGCTTTGACCTGCTGCCGTTTATGCTGCGCCGGGTGAGCGACATCGAGATGAACGGCGTGGATCTCAACGAGGTTCTGCTAGCGGTGGAGAAAGCCGCCCCGGTCGACGCCGTCGAGGCGGTGACGCGCAGCGTCGGGGTGAACCTCGGCGCGCTGTGGGTGTCGTTCCTCGTGGCCGACATGAGCGGGCGCGCCCTGGTGCGCCTGGTCCACGTCCCTATCGGTGACATGCCCGACGGACGCCGGCAGGACCAGGACCTGGCAGTGGTGCTGCCCTTCGACGGCGGTCCGCAGGAGCAGGCGCTGCGCACACAACAGGTTCTGGTCGAGCACGCCGGTGATCATCACGTGGTGCGGGCGCCGGTCACCCAGCGCGGCGAGGCCATCGGGCTGTTGGAGATCGCCGTGCCTGCCGCACCGACCGACGCGGTCGCGCAGCAGGTGTCGCGTGCCGCGCACACGTTGGCGTTCGTGGTCATCGCCAACCGGCGCCACACCGACCTCTTCGAGTGGGGGCAGCGGACCACGGCGTTCACACTCGCCGCGGAGATCCAACGGCGGCTGCTGCCCTCCTCGTTCACCTGTGAAGCCGACTCGTTCACCCTGGCGGGATGGCTGGAGCCGGCCGCCAGCATCGGCGGCGACACCTTCGACTACAGCCTGGCCCGCGACCTGCTGCACCTGAGCATCACCGACGCGGTGGGCCACGGTGTGCACAGCGCACTCACCGCGACCCTGTGCGTCGGCGGACTCCGTAACGCACGGCGCAGCGGCGGCACCCTGCTCGAACAGGCGCAGGCCGCGCACGAGGCGCTCGTCGCCAACGCCGCGGCCGGTTCGCCCTTCGCCACGGGGCTGCTCGGCCGGTTGGACCTGTCCACGGGGATCCTCGCCGTCGTCAACGCCGGACACCCCGCACCGCTGTTGGTGCGCGACCGAGCGGTGCAGCCAGTGGTCCTACCCATCAATCGGCCTTTCGGGGTACGACCTGCCGCGCCCTACCGGGCTGCCGAGGTCGAGTTGCAGGCCGGCGACCGGTTCGTACTGCTCACCGACGGCATGCTCGAACGAGGCGCCGCCGCCCTTGACCTGCCCGCACGGCTGCTGCACCTGAGCGCGCTGCACCCCCGGGAGGTCGTCCGGCTCCTCGGCGATCTCGTCCTCGAAGTCGCCGGACCTGTCCTACCCGATGACGCCTGCCTGCTCGTCCTCGACTGGCACGGCGGGCACGGCGACACCCGCCGCACCGCGGCCGGCGCCGACCACCACCGGGCCAGCAAATCCCTACCGCCGATAGCCAGCAGGCGGTGATGGCCGCTTCGTTCAGCCCGGCCGCGGGTGTCGGCGCGGGGATGGGGGCGTGCGGCTTCGGGTCGTCGTACGTGCGTCAGGTGCTGGGCAAGCCGTTGACTGTTTTAGAGGACGTCTGATTCACGTATTTTGCGTGCGTTGTAGTTTTGGAGGTTCTCGCCAGGTTGGGGTGCTTTCGGCGGTGAGGCGTTTGGCGAGATTGTCGATCATAGCGATGGTGATCATGCTGGCGGAGTTGTCGGGTCGGGCTTCATAGTCGCGGACGAGTCGGCGGTGGTGCATGAGCCAGCCGAGGGTGCGTTCGACGACCCATCGGCGTTTGACCACGCTGAAGCCTTTGACCTGCGGGTCTTTGGTGACGATCTCGACGTCGACGCCGAGTGCGGCGCCGTGTTCGACGAGGCGGTTTTTGAAGCCGGCGTCGACCCAGGTCTTGGTGAGGGTGGGGTGGGCGGTGGTCGCTTGGTCGAGCAGGTCCATGCCGATGGTGTTGTCGCTGGCGCTGGCGGCGGTGACGATGACGGCGAGGAGCAGGCCGAGGGTGTCGGTGATGATGCCGCGTTTGCGTCCGACGATCTTTTTCCCGGCGTCGGTGCCCTGGGTGGACAGTGGAACGTTGGTGGAGGTCTTCACGCTCTGGCTGTCCATGATGGAGGCGGTGGGTGTGATGGTGCGGCCGTGGTGGTCGCGGACGAGGCCGGTGAGCTGGTAGTTGAGTTCGGTGAAGATGCCTTCTTTGCTCCAGGCGGCGAAGTAGCCGTAGACGGTCCGATACGGCGGGAAGTCGTGGGGCAGGTAGCGCCAGGCGATGCCGGTGCGGTTGACGTACAGGATCGCGTTGAAGATGTCGCGCAGGTCGTGGGTGGGGGCGCGTCCGCTGACGCCGGCGTCGGTGCGGGCCTGTCGCCAGGCGGTCAGGCGGGGTGCGATCAGAGCCCAGCGGGCGTCGGACAGGTCGGACGGGTAGGGTCGCCGTGCGGTCATGCAGCAGGCGTACGGTGTCGGGGCCTCGACCTGGCGGACGTCATGTCCGTCGATGTGGATATGAAAGTGAACCAGACACGATCCCGGGGCGATATGCGCTGAACCCGGGCAGGTCTACGTCCGCCGATATGTTCTCTTTCTGGGTCGGGCCGGACATCTCGCGCTACCGAGGTCGAGGCGCGAATCGGCCATTACCGGCCCGAAGATGATGCAAACGTCCAGTTAGAGGACGTCTCATCCTGATTCACGGTACGACGTGTGACCTCAGTCAATGCTCGGATGCTGGGCGTTCGCGGCAGGGTTTGCACCAGTGACGGGACCGGCCGCCGCGCCCGGCGCCCGGTGCGCTCAGCCGGTCGCCTTGACCTCCAGCAGCCCTACCGAGGCGGCGTTACCCTGCAACACCACCCGCAGTCGGGACGTGTTCACGGCGGAGAACGTCAGTCGGTTGTACTGGTTGAGCCCAATCGGATACCCGCTGGCCCCGGGCACGTCGGCGTAGGCGCTGCCGGTCCAGTACTGCAGCCGCCACGAGGCCGGCAACCGCACGCCCCCGTTGTCGTCGAAGAAGTACACCTCCGCCGCGCGCAGGGTCTGCGGGGACGACCAGGTCAGCTCCGCCCACTGCTCCCCCGCGTTCGGCCAGGTCCCCCACCGCGGGTTCACCGTGTCGTTCGACGACGGCGGGTCGATACCGTCGTTGAGTGCCGCCACCGACTCCCACGGTGAGGTGTACGACGCCGAGGGCGTCGCCGAGCCGGCCAGGTTCTCCGACGGCGGCGGGTTGCCCCCGCGGGCGTACAGCTTGACCTCGGTCAGACCGGTATGGAACCCGGACGCGTGGGTCAGTTGCACCCGGATGCGCTGGGTGGTGACCGCAGTGAAGCGAACCCGGTTGTAGTTGGCCCGCGGCACCGTCGGGCTCAGGACCTGTCGCGCAGCGGTAGCCCAGGCACTGCCGTTCCAGTACTGGACGGTGTACGACGCCGGCGCCCGGTAGCGGCTACCGGCACGGTCGTCGCGGAAGTACAGCCACACGTCGTCGACGGTCCGGGACTGGCCGAAGTTGACCTCGTACCAGTCGGTGGCGTTCGGCGAGCCGAAGCTCCCCCAGATCGGTGCGTTGGTGGGAAATCCGTCGGTCGCGGCGCCGGTGGAGGTGCCCGAGGCGGTGTACGACGCCGACGTCGTCGCGCCCTGGGCGAGGTTGGGCGTGGTCGAGGCCAGGTCGACACCGGCCTTGGCGAACGTGCCGACCATCCGGGCGCTGGTGTGGCTGACGTCCTGCGGCAGCTGCAGTCCGGAGAAAGCCGCGCTGAAGGTGGTCGTACCGCCCGCCGGCAGGGTGACCGCGCCGGTGGCCGGGTCGTAGAGCACCCTGGTCAGTCGGTCCACGGTGGCGACCCGGTTCCCGTTGAGGTATATGGAGTAGCCCTGCGGGACTCCGGAATACCGGGTGACACCGTCGGCCGGGTCGTCCCACACCACGCTGAGGTTGGCGTTGCGGTAGCGCAGGTTGTTGACCGCGAAGTGGGACCAGCCGATGGGGATCGGATGCAGTTCGATCGTGTTGTCGGTGCGGGGCCGCAGGCCGGCCACGTCCTCGACAACCGTCCAGTTGCTGCTGCCGAGGATGTTGTGGTGGATCCAAGACCGGTAGGTGATCGACGAGCCGTTCCAGTTGGACCAGAACTCGTTGGCGTCCGGCCACTGGGTGTTGCCGTTGATGTACTGCGCCCAGGCGTTCCAGTAGAGCAGCTTCTTGTAGTGCTCCGCGGTCATCCACTGGTTGGGGTAGTTGCGCAGTACCGAGGAGTAGAGCCGGAACTGCACCGTCGAATTGATGGTGGAGAAGTTGTTGCTGCCGGGGTTGCCGGCGGCGGCCGCGGCGGCCTTGTCCCGTTGGTTGGCGGTGTAGAACGGGAAGATCGGATACTCGGCCGGGTCGTCGAACAGCCGGAGGGCTTCCCGGTACGTGGCGGTGTTCGGCATCAGCCCGACGGCGTACGGATAGTAGTTGTTAATCTCCTTCCACGGCACGTGGGTGTTGGTGGCCACGTGACGGTGCTCGAGCAGGCGTCGGCCCGGGTTCCACAGCACGTTGACGATGCCGTCGCGGATCCGGTTGGCCAGGGACTGCATTTCGGTGGCCTTGGCCGTGTTGCCGATCAGCGTGTACGCCTGGGCGGCAGCCAGCGCGTTGCTGTAGACGTACGCTCCCTCGGCGCGGTCGAGGTTGCCGGAGCGCCAGTGGAAGGACACCGCGTCGGCATCGTTACCGGTCATCGCTCCCCAGTCGTACTCGATCACCCCGTTGTTGTTCGTGTCGTAGGTGGCAAGCTGGCCCTTGACGTCCGACTCGGCGTAGCGGGCGAGGTTGTGCAGCATCGCCGGCTGCCCACCGTGCAGCTGGTACGCCCGCCAGGCGGCCTCGGAGAGGTACTGGGTGTAGCTGTTCGACCAGTTCTCCGGGTCCCCGGGATTGTCCATGTACCGACCGTTGGCAGACGACTGCCCGACGGACAGCCAGGGCCCGTACGAGTAGATCGGGTTGCGTAGGTACTTCAGGTCGTCGACGTGCATCGGTTGGGTCAGCACGATGGCGTTGTTGTACCCGGTCACCCCTTCGATGGAGGTGGGGAACTGGAAGTCCTGGCCGGGGATGTCGACGTCGAGGTGGTTGAAGCGCATCAGCCACCAGCGGTAGTAGATGTTCTTCTTGATGGCCGGGTCCGGCACGTCGATGTAGGGCACGTTCTCCGCCCACCAGCGGTTGTACTCACGCACGTGGGTGGCGAACGCGTTCGCCGGGTTGGCGTCGCGGTAGCTGGCGTACTCGGTCAGCGACTCGGGGATCTCGTCGGTGACGAAACCCATCTGCACCTTGGTGGTGATGCTCTGGCCCGCGCCGAGGCTGACTGAGCGGTTGAGGCCGCCGCTGCTGACCGTGAACCCGTCGCCGGACAACCGCGGCCGGATGGTGGTCAGGTTGTTCTTCACCTGCCGGCTGCCGGTCAGCTCGCCGCCGCTGCCCGAGGTGGCGTACGGCGAGGTGACCCGCAGCTGCGCGGTGCTGCTGGCCGAGCCGGTGTTGGTCACGGTCAGGTTGGTCACCGCCACGTTCTGGTGGGTGATGAACTTCGTGACATCGATTCGCAGGCCGCTGCCGGTGTGCACGCTGCGCCAGTGGCTGGGGGCCTGCCAGCGCTGCGCCACCTGCTCGGTCAGGGTGCCGGTGCTGGTGGTGATGGTGTAGGCGTTCTGGCTGCTGATGTTGTCCCAGTAGGCGGTGTTGCCGCCGAAGCCGATCACCGACGGGTTGTGGGTGTACATGAACAGCCCACGGCCCCGGGTCATCAGCCAGGTGCCGGCCGGGTCGTTGCCCGGCCGGGCGAGCAGCCGGTCCATCCAGAAGTCGGTGCCGCCACTTTCGGCGTCGTAGATGGCCTGCATGGTGTTGCCGGTGGAGTAGGCCACCGGCGGCGCCGGTACGGCCGGCCCCGAGAAGGTGGGGTAGCCGATGGTCTGCTCGGCGTGCGCGGGCCCGGTGGTGACGGCCAGGGTGCCCGCCGCCAGGGTCGCCGTGAGGAGGGTGGGCAGGGTCGCGCGGAGGGGTCGACTTCTGCTCATGACTGGAACGCCATCCATTCCAGGACTCCGGTGGAGTAGCCGGCACGGGAGGTGATGCTCAGCCGCAGCCGAGTCGTGCTGACCGGACTGAACGTGGTGACGTTGTACGTGTGACCCGCGACGCCGCAGGCCGACTGGTTGGGCACCGGGACGTAGCTGTTGCCGTTCCAGTACTGCACCTGGCAGGAGGCGGGCAGGTCGATGCCCTGGTCGTCGTCGAACCAGTAGGTGGCGGCTCGGTCGATGGTGCGGGCGCTCGGCCAGCGGTACTCGATCCACTGGGTGCCCTGCTGCGGCCAGTTGCCGTAGGCCAGGTTGCTGCGGTCGGCGGAGCTGGTCGGCACGCCGCCGTTGTTGATCGCGGCGAGGCTCTCCCAGGCTGAGACGTGCGAGGTGTCGGCTGTGGCGTCGGGCGCCAGGTTGGTGCCGGCCGGTGGCTGGGTTCCGCCGCCGGGGTTGGGCGGCGGGCCGGTGGTGGTCTGTACGACCGGCTGGATGGTGCCGTCGGCGTTGAAGTACATCCGGTCCACCGCTACCGAGCGGCGGAAGTTACCGCCGCCCGGCGCGTTGGCGTTGTGGTAGACCATGTACCACTGACCGTTCAACTGCGCCACGCCGGCGTGGTTGGTGGTCGAGGAGACCTGCCCGAGCACGACGCCACGGTGCGTCCACGGGCCCATCGGATTGGTCGCGGTGGCGTAGCGCTGACAGGCGTAGCTCGACGAGGTGACGCAGCCCTGGGTGTCGTTCGCCGCGTAGATCATGTAGTAGAGACCGTTGCGCTTGAACATGAACGGGGCCTCCCAAAAGTTGGTCAGCCCCTGCGGGGTGACCACCGAGCCCACCGTGTCGATCATGTTGCTGGCCAGCCGGACCGCCCGTGGCCCCCAGTAGCCGCCCCAGTACAGGTAGGCCTGGCCGTCGTCGTCGACGAAGACGGTGGGGTCGATGTTCAACGGCGACGAGTTCGGGGTGCTGTCGCTTATCAACGGCCCTCCCTTGGCGTCGGTGAACGGGCCGAGAGGACTGTCCGCGACGGCGACCCCGATGTTCATCCAACCCGCACCGTTGCCGTTGACCGATGTGTACCAGTAGTACCGGCCGTTGCGGTATTCGACCTCGCTGGCCCAGGCATCGGCCCCCGCCCACGGGAACGTACCGATGTTCGCCCGGGCACCGTGGTGGGTCCAGTTCGCCGCGTCGGTGGAGGACAAGACGTGCCACTCGCGCATGACGAAGTTGTTGTTGCCCGGCGCGGCCTCGTCCCGGCCGGCGTAGACGTACATCGTGTTGCCGACAACGAGCGGCGCGGGGTCGGCGGTGTAGATGGAGGTGATGATGGGGTTGGCGGCCGAGGCGGGCGGGGTGAGGGTCAGGCTCGCGGCCAGCGCCGCAGCACAGCCGGCGGCCAGGACGCGGACCACGGGTCGTCGTCGCATGGGGGTCTCCTGTCAGGAGGAACCGGACGGGTGGCGCAGGGGCCGGGGAACCGAGTGCCGTTGCCAGCGGTTGCGGTGCGAGCGGTCCCGGCGGCGGCGGGCGAGAGTAGACCCGGTATCCGTCGCTCGCGGCGACAGGTGGGGTTCGCCGCGGCATCGGGCGCGATCGCGGTCGTCTGCGAGAGCGAGGGCTCCGGCCGGGGGGGGCGGCCGACAGGAGGGTGGACGACATGAATCCCTCCGAGAGATCGACATCCATCACTTCCCGCCGTTAGCGTGCAGCACGAAAACGGTTTCGGCAAGATGCCGGTGAGGTAAACTTTTACCATCCTCGATGGCTTCTCCGCCTTCCCCGCGACCACGCCGCGCACTACGCTTGCGGGCAGCGGAGGGCAGGAAGCGACTGACGGCCATCCTGAAAAAGCTTCCGAAAGGGTTTCGATGGGCCGAGGACGATCCCAGTCAGTAACCCTGAGCGACGTGGCCAACCGCGCCGGCGTCTCCGTCGCCACCGCCTCCAAAGCGCTGAACAGCCGCGCGGAGGTCGCCCCGGCCACCAGGGAACGGGTCCTGCGGGTCGCCGCCGAGCTGTCCTTCCAGCCGAACGTGCTGGCCCGCGGCCTGATCTCGGGGCGCACCCGCACGGTCGGGCTGCTCACCGACGAACTTGGCGGCCGGTTCGCCATCCCCATCCTGCTCGGCGCCGAGAACGCCCTCGGCAACGGGCAGATGTCCGTCCTGTTGCGCGACGCCCGCGGCGACGGGATCCGCCGCCAGCACTACATCCGCACCCTGCTGGCGCGCCAGGTCGACGGGTTCATCGTGGTCGGCGACAGCAACGACCTGCGCCCGTCGTTGACCCAGGACATCCCGGTCCCGGTGGTGTACGCCTACGCGGAGTCGACCGACCCGCGCGATCTGTCGATCGTCGCCGATGACGAGGGCGGCGCCCGGCTCGCCGCCGAGCACCTGGTGTCCCAGGGCCGGCGCCGGATCGGGCACCTCACCGGACCGGACACCTATCGCGCGGCCCGCGACCGGGCGGCCGGGCTGCGAACGGTGCTCGCCGAGGCGGGGCTCGCCCTCGCCTGCGACCCGCTTTACGGCGAATGGTCGCAACGGTGGGGCCGGCACGCCACCCGGCTGCTGCTGGCCGCCCGGCCGGACCTGGACGCGATCTTCTGCGGCAACGACCAGATCGCCGCCGGCACCGCCGACACGCTGCGCGACCTCGGCCGGCGGATCCCAGACGACGTGGCAATCGTCGGGTACGACAACTGGGAGTTCTTCGCCGCCGACTGCCGCCCGCCCCTGACCACCGTGGACCTCAATCTCGAACAGCTCGGCACCGCCGCGGTGAACCACCTCTTCGCCGCCCTGGACGGCAATCCCGGCACCGGCGTCATCCGGCAGCCCGGCCGCCTCGTGGTACGCGAGTCCACCGGGCCCGCACGACACCGCTGAACCTATTGGGGCGGCGAGCACGGGCGTTCGCCTGCCACCGCGCCTACGCGTCGCGAGATCGAAGGCCTTTTCCATCTTCCGATCAGCCCGACGGCGTGGTCGCTGCTGGTGATGGGGACGGCTCGGCCTACCGGGCCGTTGGCAGTGATCACCGAAAGCGGTTTCGGGTCACACCTGGACCAGCCTCCGTAACGTCCCGCCGGCCGCCACAGCTGCATCGAAACCCGACATGTCCACCTGGGGCAGCGCAGGGCAACCGTGTCACCTTTGTCTACGAAAACCATTTCGGCAAGAGGTAATGCCGAATTCCGCCGATGCTTGCGAAACCCCACCGCATGGCACTTGCCGCCGCCCCGCGCCGCACTTAGCTTGCATGGAAGCCAATCAATGCCCCCTGGGTGCTCGATGCCGGCGGACACTCGGGCCGACCACTGGAGGACCGCCCATGACATTGCCCAGAACCGGCGCGCGACTCGTGATCGCGGTGATCGCTACGCTGGCCACCGCCGGCGGCGCAGTGCTGACGACCGCCGGGGCGCAGGCTGCCGCCCCCGGCTGCCGGGTCGACTACCGGATCACCAATCAGTGGACCGGCGGCTTCGGCGCCGACGTCACAGTCACCAATCTCGGTGATCCGATCAACGGCTGGACACTGACCTGGACGTATACCGCCGGGCAGCGCATCAGCCAGGCGTGGAACGCCACCATCACCCAGAGCGGCAACCAGGTCACCGCCACCAACCTCAGCTACAACGGCGCCCTGAGCACCGGAGCGCGCACGTCGTTCGGCTTCAACGGTTCCTGGAGCGGAAACAACCCGGCGCCAACCTCGTTCGCCGTCAACGGTGTGACGTGCACCGGCGCGCCGGGTACGCCGGCACCGACCACCCCGGCACCCACCC
>NZ_SMJY01000290.1:0-5285 GCF_004348355.1 Micromonospora sp. KC721
CGGCGGGGCCCAGCCCAGATCCGGGGCGGCGGGGTTGCCGGATCCCGGCTGCGTTTGTCGGTCGCCGTACGGCGCCGGTCCAGCGGCGCCCGGCGGCACCTCGTCCGGCTCCTGGCCGGGGCGGTGCTGGCCCTCGGACGTCATGGGTGCGCCTCCTCCATCACATGTCGGCCCGCCGATGCCGTCCGGGTCCGGACGGCTGACTCGCCGGTGTCGCCGGCGGATCGGCCGTGCGGGCTCCCCGCACCGTATCCGGTTGCCGCGCGGAGCGCCCAGGGAGCACCGGCCGTCACCCACCGTCGCCAGACGATGGCGATCGGCTGTCGTCCGGCTTCACCTCGTCACGGGCCGGCGGGCGGCGACCGTGCCCCACCGTACCGGTCGTCCGGTCGAGGTGGAATATCGGTCTCGGTGGCCCGGAAGGCCGACGACCCGCCCGGGGGCCGGGCGGGTCGTCGATCTGGAGGAGGGTGAGGAAAGTCGGTGCCGCCGTCAGCTCACGTGACGCTGGGCGATCGCGAGGATCTCCTCGCGCATCGTGGGCGAGTTGGCGGAACGAAGCGCGTGCTCGATGGCGCGGGCGCGGCGGTGGGCGTCGCGGCGGGTGCGGATGCGCTCGATCATGCTCATGGTGACTCTCTCCTCCGGCTATTCGGTTGTCGGCCCCTGGTGTCTCCATTCAACCGCAGATCGTCGCAGAGTTCCATCGATTATGAGGTGAGTTGAGCCACCTGCCTAAGGATCGTAGGTGAACGAGGGTTCACCCCGAGCTTCCCCTTGATCAAAAAGTCACGGCCGGTGTGCCGGGCGTTCACCCTGTGCACACCGGCCGTGGCCGTGTCGCAGATCGTCAGGTCCAGGCGAGCAGCGCCGCCTCCGGGTCGGCCAGGAAGTCCCCGATGTCGCGGAGGAACGTCGAACCCAACTCGCCGTCGATGATCCGGTGGTCGAAGGAGAGCCCCAGCGTGGTGACCTGGCGCGGCTTCACCTTGCCCTTGTGCACCCACGGCATCTCGCGTACCGCGCCGAAGGCGAGGATGGCCGACTCGCCCGGAGGCAGAATCGGCGTACCGGTGTCCACTCCGAACACACCGACGTTGGTGATGGTCAACGTGCCGGCCGACATGTCAGCCGGAGTGGTCTTCCCGGCCTTCGCCGTCTGCACCAGGTCGGTCAGCGCGTCCGCCAGCTCGCGCAGGGTGAGCCGACCGGCGTCCTTGATGTTCGGCACGATCAACCCCCGTTCGGTGGCCGCCGCGATGCCCAGGTTGACGTAGTCCTTGACCACGATCTCGTCGCCGGCCCAGGTCGAGTTGACCATCGGGTGCCGCTTGACCGCCAGCAGCACCGCCTTGGCGACCAGCAGCAGCGGTGAGACCCGGACGTCCCGCCACTCCCGCCGGCCGCGCAGCCGGTCCAGGGCCTTCATCGCCCGGGTCACGTCGACGGTCAGGAACTCCGTGACGTGCGGGGCGGTGAACGCCGACCGCGACATGTTCTCCGCGGTGAGCTTGCGCACCCCCTTGACCGGGATGCGCTGCTCGCGGTCCGCGCCGAAGCTCGCGCCGGCGGTGACCGGCGCGGTGACCGTCAGCGGCTCGGCCGCCGCCAGAGCCGCCGCCGCCCGCTGTACGTCCTCCCGGGTGATCGAGCCCAGCGGCCCCGACCCGGTCAGCCCGGCCAGATCGACGCCGAGGTCCTTGGCGAGCTTGCGGACCGGTGGCTTGGCCAGCACCAGCGCGCCGCCGCGACCGTTGGCAGCCGGAGCCACCGGAGCCACCGGAGCCACCGGAGCCGCGGTGACCGGTGCGGGGGCCGCGACCGGGGCCGACGCCTGGGCCGGGACAGCGCCCTTGCGCGGCCGCCGCTTGGCCGCCGTGGTTCGTGGGCCGTAACCCACCAGCACGGCGGTACGCCCACCCGGGGCGGGGCCACCGGTCAGCCCCGGCGCGATCGCAGCCTCCACCGGGGCCGCCTCGGCCGCTGCCGGGATGGCCGTCGCCGCGGCCGGCTCCTCGACCGGCCCGGCGCCCGGCTCGGTGTCGATCGCGATGATCGGCGTACCGACCTCGACCGTGGCACCCTCCGGGTGGAAGATCGACCGCACCTGCCCGGCCCATTTCGCCGGGATCTCGACGGCCGCCTTGGCCGTCTCCACCTCGACGATCGGCTGGTTGAGCTCGATTACGTCGCCAACCTTGACCAGCCAGGCCAGGATCTCGCCCTCGGTCAGGCCCTCGCCCAGGTCGGGGAGGTTGAACTCCTTGATCCGTGACATGCCGCTCACCAGCCGAAGGTGCGGTCGACGGCGTCGAGCACCCGGTCGAGGTCGGGCAGGTACTCCTCCTCCACCCGGGCGGCCGGGTAGGGAGTGTCGTAGCCGGTCACGCGCAATACCGGGGACTCCAGGGAGTAGAAGCACTCCTCGGTGATCCGGGCGGCGACCTCGGCCCCGAGACCCAGGTTGCCCGGAGCCTCGTGCACCACCACGCAGCGGCCGGTACGCCGTACCGACTCGTACGCCGAACCCAGGTCGAGCGGGGAGAGCGAGCGCAGGTCGATGACCTCCAACTCCCGGCCGTCCTCGGCGGCGGCGGCCGCCGCGTCCAGGCAGGTCCGCACCATCGGGCCGTACGCCAGCACGGTGGCGTCGGTGCCCGCCCGGACGACCCGGGAGGCGTGCAGCGGGTACGCCGCCGACAGCGGGGCGTCCAGGTCGACCTGCCCCTTCTCCCAGTAGCGTCGCTTCGGCTCCAGGAAGACCACCGGGTCGTCCGAGGCGATGGCCTGCTGGATCATCACGTACGCGTCCTGCGGGTTGGCGCAGGTCACCACCTTCAGACCGGCGGTGTGGGCGAAGTACGCCTCCGGCGACTCCGAGTGGTGCTCGACCGCGCCGATGCCGCCGCCGTACGGGATCCGGATGACCATCGGGATCCGGACCTTGCCCTGCGACCGGTAGTGCATCTTCGCCACCTGCGACACGATCTGGTCGTAGGCGGGGTAGACGAAACCGTCGAACTGGATCTCGCAGACCGGCCGGAAGCCCCGGATGGCCAGGCCGACCGCGGTGCCGATGATGCCGGACTCGGCCAGCGGGGTGTCGATCACCCGCTGGTCGCCGAAGTCCTTCTGGAGCCCGTCGGTGATCCGGAAGACGCCGCCGAGCTTGCCGACGTCCTCGCCCATGATGACGACCTTCGGGTCGTTCTCCAGAGCCTTGCGCAGACCGGTGTTCAGGGCCTTGCCGAGGGTGAGCGTCTCCGTGGCCATCAGTGCGCGCTCCCCTCGAACGACTCCAGGTACGCCGTGAACTGCGCCCGCTGGGCGTCGAGTTCCGGTGACCCGTGCGGGTAGACGTGGTCGAACAGGGTCACCGGTGCCGGGTCGGGCATGGCGAGCACCCGCTCGCGCAGGTGCACCGACTCGGCGCGGGCCTGCTCGTCGACCTCGGCGAAGAAGGACTCGTCGGCGATCTGCTGCCTGGTCAGGAACGCCTTCATCCGGGCGATCGGGTCCTTGGCCTGCCAGGCCTCGACCTCGCTGGCGATCCGGTAGCGGGTCGGGTCGTCGGAGGTGGTGTGCGCCCCCATCCGGTAGGTGTACGCCTCGATCAGGCTGGGGCCCTGGCCGAGCCGGGCGTTGTCCAGCGCGTGCCGGGTCACCGCGTACGACGCGAGCACGTCGTTGCCGTCCACCCGTACGCCGGGGAAGCCGAAGCCCCTGGCGCGCTGGTACAGCGGGACGCGGGTCTGCCGCTCCAGCGGCTCCGAGATGGCGTACTGGTTGTTCTGGCAGAAGAAGACCAGCGGGGCGTTGAAGACGCTGGCCCAGACGAACGCCTCGTTGACGTCACCCTGACTGGTCGCCCCGTCGCCGAAGTAGGCGATGACGGCCTCGCCGTCCTCGGTCCCGGTCTTGCCGTCCATGTGGACGCCCATGGCGTACCCGGTCGCGTGCAGGGTCTGCGCCCCGATCACGATCGTGTACATGTTGAACTTGAACTCGTTCGGGTCCCAGCCGCCCTGGTCGACGCCGCGGAACAGGCCGAGCGGCATGATCGGGTCGATGCCCCGGCAGTACAGCACGCCGTGCTCGCGATAGGTCGGGAAGGCCATGTCCTGAGTGCGCAGTGCACGGCCCGAGCCGACCTGGGCCGCCTCCTGGCCGAGCAGGCTGGCCCACAGGCCCAGCTCGCCCTGCCGCTGCAACGCGGTGGCCTCGGCGTCGAGCTTGCGGACCAGGACGAGGTCGCGGTAGAGCCCGCGGTACTCCTCGTCGGTGAAGTCGACGCGGTACTCGGTCCCGTCTGGGCCGGTCGCGCTCTCGATCCGCTCACCGGTCGGGGTGAGTAGCTGTACGAGTTCCGGCCCGTCGGCGCGGGTGGCCTGCTTGGAGCGGGGTGCGGCCCGCCGGCCGCGGGTAGTCACCCCGGGGTCGCCCTTTGCCATCCGTCTCTCCCTGTCGTGTCTGCGTCGGTGCCGGGGGTGACCCGTCCGCGCAAATCGTGCGCCGGCCCGGCCGGTGCCGGGCTGGCCCTGGCGGCCGCGCCTAGCCCCGGTGAGGGTTGCCGCGCGGCGGTGAGCCGGATTCGGGGAGGAACCCGGTTCGGGAGCGCCGGCACCGGGCCGCGCCTGCCGCGCGGTGCGCGCAGGTCGCGGCTGCGTCGCCGTCGTGCCTGAATGATGTCAGAGGAGGTGAGCGGGCCCACAGTACGGTCCTCCTGGCCGGTGTGGTTTCGACCGTTTGACGGCTAAGGTCCAATTCTCCCTGGATGGAAGATGCGCGCCGACGGACTACAGGTGTGTCGACACGCCGTGGCGGCTGGTGAACTGAGCGTGACTGGTCCATCCTGACCAGGTGCCGGGTGAGCTATTTGTGGCAATTTGTCCATTTAGCCGTCACCTGGCGCTCCCGCAGATCATGGTCGACGAAGGAGTGCGCGCCGTGTCCGAGCCAGGTGACGGTCCTCCCGCCCCGCACTTCGGTCGGCACCGCGCCGGCGGTGCTGGCTACCGGCGGATGGTCGGGGCGCACCGAGCCCCTGCCGTGGCCAAACCCGGCCGGGGCTACCTGTTCACCGTCGCCCTGCTCGCCGGCACCGCCTCGATGCCCATCCTGGCCGCGCTGAGCACCGGCTCGGCCACCGTCGGCAGCAGCGCCCTGCCGGACGGCAGCACGCCTTTTCTGCCCACCCCCTCCGACGGCCCGGTCCTGGTCCCGCGGCCCGCCACCGGTCAGCCGGCCCTGCCGCCCGGCCCGGACGTCGTCCCGGTCACCACGAC
>NZ_SMJY01000291.1:0-5214 GCF_004348355.1 Micromonospora sp. KC721
CGGCTGAGCGTGGACGGGTACGAGTTCGACACCGGCCCCACCGTGCTCACCATGCCGGACCTGATCGCCGAGGCCCTGGGGGCGGTCGGTGAGGAGCTGGACGACTGGCTGGACCTCATCCCGCTCGACCCGGCGTACCGGGCGCACTACCCGGACGGCTCGACGCTGGACGTGATCACCGACACCACCCGGATGGCCACCGAGATCTCCCGGGTCTGCGGCCCCCGCGAGGCCGACGGTTACCTGCGGTTCGTCGACTACGCGCGCAACCTGTGGCGCTGGGAACGGGCCGACTTCATCGACCGCAACCTGGACGCGCCGACCGACCTGCTGACTGCGAACCTGGTGCGGCTGCTGGCCAACGGCGCATTCCGCCGACTGCAGACGAAGATCAACCAGTTCTTCTCCGATCCTCGTACCCAGCGGATCTTCTCCTTCCAGGCCATGTACGCCGGACTCGCACCACACGACGCGCTGGCCATCTACAGCGTCATCGCGTACCTCGACGCGGTGGCCGGGGTGTACTTCCCGCGCGGCGGCATCCACGCGGTCGCCCGGGGCATGGCCGGTGCCGCCGAGAAACACGGCGTCCAGTTTCGGTACGGGACCACGGTGGCCCGGGTGGAGACCGCGAACGGCCGGGCCACCGGCGTGGTGACCGCCGACGGTGAACTGATCCCGGCCGACGTGGTGGTGCTCAACCCGGACCTGCCGGTCGCCTACCGTGACCTACTGCCCGAGGGCCGGGTCCGTCGGCTGACCTACTCGCCGTCCTGCGTGGTGTTGCACGTCGGATCGAGGCAGGGGTACGCCCGGATCGCCCACCACAACATCCACTTCGGGCGGTCCTGGCAGGGCACCTTCGACGAGGTGATCCGGCGCGGCGAGCTGATGACCGACCCGTCGCTGCTGGTCACGAACCCCAGCCGCACCGACCCCGCGGTCGCTCCCGCGGGCCGGCACACCTACTACGTGCTCGCGCCGGTGCCCAATCTGGAACGCGCCCCGTTCGACTGGCGCGGGGGACTCGACCGCCGCTACACCGACCAACTCGTCCGGACGCTGGAGAAACGCGGGTACGTCGGCTTCGCCGACGGTGTCGAGGTGCTCCGTACGGTCACCCCCGCCGACTGGGAGGAGCAGGGCATGGCCGCCGGCACCCCGTTCGCCGCCGCGCACACCTTCTTCCAGACCGGCCCCTTCCGCCCGTCGAACCTGCACCGGGGCCTGTCCAACGTGGTTTTCACCGGGTCCGGCACCCAGCCGGGAGTGGGCGTGCCCATGGTGCTGATCTCCGGCAAGCTCGCCGCGAACCGCATCACCGGGGTCACCGGGGTCACCGGGCCGACGGTCTCCGCCGGCCCACCGCAGCCGGCGAGGAGGCAGGGTCGGTGAAGTCCCGGGAAGGGCACCTGGTCGAACTGGTCGACAACGGTGGCCGCGCGCTGGGCGAGGCCACGGTAGCCGCGGCACACCAGGCACCGGGCCGGCTGCACCGCGCCTTCTCGGTGCTGCTGGTCGACCCGCAGGGGCGGGTGCTGCTCCAACAGCGGGCCGAGGTGAAATCCCGGTTCCCGCGGCGCTGGGCCAACTCCTGCTGCGGTCATCCGAGGCCGGGCGAGTCGCTGGCCGAGGCCGCCAACCGGCGGCTGGGCGAGGAACTCGGCACCGGTCCGGTGACCCTGACCGAGGTCGGGGTCCACCTCTACCACGCCGAGGATCCGGCCACCGGCCGCGTCGAGTTCGAGTACGACCACGTGCTGCGCGCCGACGTGCCGGCCGACCTGGCCCTGCTGCCGGACCCGGACGAGGTCTCCGCGCTGCGCTGGGTCGACCCGCTACGGCTGCTGGCCGAGATCGACGCCGATCCGCGCCCGTACGCGCCCTGGCTGGGCGGGGTGGTGAACCGGCTGCTGCGGCCCGGTCATCCCGCCGACCCCACCCTTCCGTCCGGCGTACCGGCGGATGACGCTGCGGAGCGGCCGGGTGACCGGTGAGGGGCTGAGCGCCGGGACGGTGGCCCGCCGACTGGGTGTGGCGGTCACCACACTGCGTACCTGGCACCAGCGCTACGGCCTCGGTCCCAGCCAGCACGTCCCCGGCCATCACCGGCGCTACATGCCCTCGGATCTCGCCCGCCTGGAGGTCATGCGGCAGCTCACCGCCGAGGGAGTGGCTCCGGCCGAGGCGGCCCGTTGGGCGAAGCAGGGTCCGACGGCCGATGCCGGCGGGGAGGTGCGGCTACGCACGGTCCGCGACGGCGGCGGGCAGAGGATCCCGGTCGTGCGGGCCGGGCCGGCGGCCCGTGGCCTCGCCCGGGCCGCCGTACGGCTGGATTCGGTGACCATCAGCGAGACGATCGAGCAGGCGCTGGAGCGCAACGGTGTGGTCGCCACCTGGGACGACCTGCTCCGGCCGGTGCTGGCCGCCATCGGCGAGCGGCACGCCGCCACCGCCGGACTGATCGAGGTGGAACACCTGATGTCCCGGTGCGTCTCCGAGGCGTTCGCGGCGGTGGCCCGCGCCGGCAAGGCCACCAGCCCGCCCCGGATCCTGCTCTCCTGCGCCGACGAGGAGCAGCACACCCTGCCGTTGGAGGCACTGGCCGCCGCGCTGGCGGAGGCGGGTGTGGCGTACCGGATGCTGGGGGCACGGATGCCAGTGGCAGCCCTGGTGGAGGCGGTCAACCGGACCGGCCCGGTGGCGGCGGTGATCTGGTCGCACACCACGGCCACCGCCGCTCCCGGGCAGCTCTCCACGCTACTCGCGCTGCCCCGCCGGCCGTTGCTGGTGCTGGCCGCCGGGCCGGGCTGGCGGGTCGACACGCTACCCAGCGGGGTGGTCCGTCCGGCGAACCTGGCCGAGGCGGTCTCCCTGGCGTTGGCCGTAAGCGATTCGTGGGACCAGCCCAGCGGAGAGTGACCGACCTGCCAGGTTCGCGATTCGTGAACTACCGTCGGGTCGGTCCTCGTACCCGAACCCCCCGGAGTGACGATGCGTGCACGTCGCGTGCTTCTCGCAGCCCTCGGACTGGTCCTGCTCGTCGCTGGTTGCGGCGATGATCAACCGGCCGAGCGGCAACCAGGAGCAGCGACCCCGATCGTCCCGGCGTCACCGTCCGTACAGCCCGACCCGGCGCCCTCGCCGACCCGGACCAGCCGGCCCAAGCCGCGGCTGCGGCCGGAGCCGACCGCGCTTCCCGCGGGCCTGCGGCGCACCACCGGGGTACGCAGGGTCGCCCTGACCTTCGACGACGGCCCGGACCCGACCTGGACACCGAAGGTGCTCGACCAGCTCCGGGCTGGCCGGGTGAAGGCCACCTTCTGCCTGGTCGGCACCGAGGTGCGGCAGCATCCCGAGCTGGTGCGGCGGATCGTGCGGGAGGGGCACCAGCTCTGCAACCACAGCTGGCGGCACGACTTCGAGCTCGGCCGCCGGCCCGTTGCCGAGATCCGGGCCGACCTGGTCCGCACCAACCAGGCGATCCGGGCGGCTGTTCCGGACGCCAAGGTGCCCTTCTACCGCCAGCCGGGCGGGAGGTGGACTCCGGAGGTGGTCGCGGTGGCGAAGCAGCTCGGCATGCGGTCGCTGCACTGGAGCGTCGATCCGCAGGACTGGGCGAAGCCCAAGGCCCCGGTGCTGGAGAAGCGGGTGTTGGGCGGGGTGCGCCCCGGCGCGATCGTGCTGATGCACGACGGTGGGGGCGACCGGAGCCGCACCCTGGCCGCCTGTCCGCGGGTGATCGCCGACCTGAACCGACGCTTCGGCATCGCCCCGCCCCGGTGACGACCGCCCTGAACTGCGGTTTCGCTGGCGGTTGTGCCCGTGGCCATACCGGTTTGGTCGACCGACGCGGCATGGCATATGCTTCTCATGCCTCCGGCGGGGCCGGATGGGAGCAAGTCCGCTTGACGTTGCGAGTGTGCAATGATGGCGGGGCCGCCCTCATCGTCTAGCGGCCCAGGACGCCGCCCTTTCAAGGCGGTAGCACGGGTTCGAATCCCGTTGGGGGCACGGTCCGGCTTCGGCCGGAGGCAACATCAAGCTAGGTCCTGTGGAGCAGTTGGAGTGCTCGCCGCCCTGTCAAGGCGGAGGTCGCGGGTTCAAGTCCCGTCAGGACCGCCAGCGCAGACGCCGCGTAGACCATTGCGCGGCGTTCCGCGTATCGGAGCAGCTACCCTGTCGGCGGAGATCCCGCTTTCGGGTAGCATGGTCCGAGCACCACGGCCAGGTAGCTCAGTTGGTACGAGCGTCCGACTGAAAATCGGAAGGTCGGCGGTTCGACCCCGCCCCTGGCCACATAGCCTTTCGCCGGGCTACAGCAGCGCCGACCAGCGGAAACGCCGGTCGGCGCTCTGCTTTGTCCCCGTCCGGAAGCCCATCGGCTGTCCGGAAGCGGGCATGCCACGAAGCTGCACACCGATGCATCAGCCGGTATGGTCCGGGCCTATGGGACAGAAGATGGCCGATGTCCGGCAGGACGTCGAGCGGTACGCGCTGCGCAGCACGCTCCTCGTCCCAGCCAGCGCGGAGCAGGCGTTCGCCGTGTTCACCGGGGCGCTGACCGACTGGTGGGTGCCCGAGTACACCTGGTCCGGCCCGGCGGCCCTGGCCGAACTGGGCATGGAGCCGCAGGCGGGCGGAATGCTCTACGAGATCGGTCCGTACGGCTTCCGGAGCGACTGGGGCCGGGTGGTCATCTGGGATCCGCCGAAGCGCCTGGTCTTCACCTGGCAGATCGGCCCGGACCGGGTGCCGGTGCCGGATCCGGCGCAGGCCAGCGAGGTCGAGGTGCTTTTCCTGCCGGGCAGTTCGGGCGGCACCCGGGTCGAGGTCGAGCATCGCCACTTCGACCGGCACGGTGCCGCGGCCGAAGGTTACCGGCAGGCGCTCACCGCCGGCTGGCACGAGCTGCTGAGCCGCTACCTGCACACGCTGACCCGACACATCGCCCCCGCCTGAGTCGGGTCGTCTCGTGGGGCGACTCGTCCGACGTGTCCGGATTTTCCCTGCGCGACCCGGCTATGGGCTCGGGGCATAGCACCAGGGTCATCATGTTCGCGGGATAGTCCACTTCGCACGGTTCGTCGGTATGATCACCACGCTCGGCACCCCGAACGCAACGCAGGGTCCACCCATCCCTCTGGAGGCACCCCCATGGCATCCCCGGTCATCCGCCTGACGGTGGTCACGGCGGCGTTGTCCCTGCTCACC
>NZ_SMJY01000292.1:0-5211 GCF_004348355.1 Micromonospora sp. KC721
TTGCCGGGTGGGTCGGGCCAGCCCGGCGACTAGGCTGCCGGGTGGACGGCGACTCGACGGAAGGGGAGCGGACGTGCTCGTGGCCGGCTTTCCCGCGGACGTCTTCGGCACCAACTGCTACGTGGTGGCGACCGCGCCGGGGGAGCAGTGCGTGGTGGTGGACCCGGGCATCGGGGTGCTCGACCGGCTCGACGCCGTGCTCACCGAGCACCGCCTGCACCCGGCCGCCGTGCTGCTCACCCACGGCCACCTCGACCACACCTTCTCCGTGGCGCCGGTCTGTGGCGCACGCGGCATTCCCGCCTACGTCCACCCGGACGACCGGGAGCTGCTGGCCGACCCGGGCAAGGCGCTCTCGATGGACCTCACCGCCCTCTTCGGCGGCCGGCTGCCGTACGCCGAGCCGGACGACGTGGCGGAGCTGACCGACGGCGCGACCCTGGCCCTGGCCGGGTTGGAGATCACCGTCGACCACGCCCCGGGCCATACCGGCGGGTCGGTGCTGTTCCGGTTGCCCGGCGCCGGTTCGCCCTGGGAGGCCGAGCAGATCTGCCTCTCCGGCGACGTGCTCTTCGCCGGCTCGATCGGCCGCACCGACCTGCCGGGCGGCAGTATGCCGACGATGCTCACCAGCCTGCGGGACAAGATCCTCCCGCTGGCCGACGACACCATCGTCCTGCCCGGCCACGGCCCCGCGACCACCATCGGCCGCGAGCGCGCCACCAACCCGTACCTCGCCGAGGTGGCGAACAAGGGCGACGCGCGCCCGGCCGCGCCCACCCGCGGCCTGTAGCCGCCGCGTCCGAGACCTCACCGCGTGGACCGCGCGGGATCGCAAGGAGACTCTGCCGCGCAGCGCGCGGCTGCCAAGGGAGTACGCCATGAGCAAGCCCACGCCGATTTCCGGCTTCCCGGAGTGGACCACCGGGCAGCGGATCATCGAGCAGTTCGTCCTGGACCGCATCCGCCGCACCTTCGAGCTGTACGGCTTCGCGCCGTTGGAGACCCGCTCGGTCGAACCGCTGGACCAGCTGCTGCGCAAGGGGGAGACCTCCAAGGAGGTCTACGTGCTGCGCCGGTTGCAGGCCGACGCCGACGGCCCGGCCGGTGACGACGCCCTCGGCCTGCACTTCGACCTGACTGTGCCGTTCGCCCGGTACGTGCTGGAGAACGCCGGCAAGCTGCAGTTCCCGTTCCGCCGCTACCAGATCCAGAAGGTGTGGCGGGGTGAGCGTCCGCAGGAGGGGCGCTACCGGGAGTTCCTCCAGGCCGACATCGACATCGTCGACCGGGACACCCTGGCGGTCCACCACGAGGCGGAGATGCCGCTGGTGATCGGCGACGCGCTGCGCTCGCTGCCGATCCCGCCGGTGCGGATCCAGGTCAACAACCGCAAGATCTGCGAGGGCTTCTACCGGGGGGTCGGGTTGGCCGACCCGGACGCGGCGCTGCGCGCGGTCGACAAGCTCGACAAGATCGGCCCGGTGAAGGTGGCCGACCTGCTGGCCGAGACCGCCGGGGCGAGCGAGGCGCAGGCCAAGGCGTGCCTGGCGTTGGCGGAGATCTCCGCGCCGGACGCCTCCTTCGCCGATGCGGTGCGTTCCCTGGGGGTGAGCGACCCGCTGCTCGACGAGGGCATCGCGGAGCTGACCGCGGTGGTGGAGACCGCCGCCGCACACGCGCCGGGTCTCTGCGTCGCCGACCTGCGCATCGCCCGGGGCCTGGACTACTACACCGGCACCGTCTACGAGACGCAGCTGGCCGGCTACGAGCGGTTCGGCTCGATCTGCTCCGGCGGCCGGTACGACAACCTGGCCAGCGCCGGCACGACCCGCTTCCCGGGCGTGGGCATCTCCATCGGCGTGACCCGGCTGCTCGGCCTGCTCTTCGGGGCGAACGCGCTGTCGGTCTCCCGCAGCGTCCCGACCTGCGTGCTGGTCGCGGTGACCGCCGAGCAGGAGCGGGCGGCGAGCAACGCGGTCGCCGAGGCGCTGCGCTCCCGCGGCATCCCCACCGAGGTCTCGCCGAGCGCGGCCAAGTTCGGCAAGCAGATCCGGTACGCCGAGCGGCGCGGCATCCCGTACGTGTGGTTCCCGGGGGCCGACGGTGACGAGGTGAAGGACATCCGCTCCGGCGAGCAGGTCGACGCGGCGGCCGGGGAGTGGACGCCGCCTCGCGAAGACCTGACGCCGTTGGTGAGCTGAGGTCGTCCGTCCGGCTGCCGGGCCGTCGTCGAAGTGGGCGGCGGCCCGGCACCTTACTGGCGCGTACGCCGACGGCGACTTACGGTGGCGTAAGTTACGCCACCGTAAGGAGATCCGCCATGACCGCTGCGCTGAGCCAGACCGCCCTGTTGCTCGAACTCGAACCCGTGGTCGCGAAGAACCTCGACCGGCATCTGGCCGTGGCCAAGGAGTGGTTCCCGCACGAGTACGTGCCGTGGAGCGAGGGACGCACCTTCGACGGGCCGCTGGGCGGCGAGGCATGGACGGAGACCGACTCCACCATCCCCGACGTGGCCCGCACCGCGCTGATCGTCAACCTGCTCACCGAGGACAACCTGCCCTCGTACCACCACGAGATCGCCACCCTCTTCGGGCGCGACGGCGCGTGGGGCACCTGGGTGCACCGGTGGACCGCCGAGGAGGGGCGGCACGGCACCGCCATCCGCGACTACCTGACGGTGACCCGCGCGGTCGACCCGGTGGCGCTGGAGCGCGCCCGGATGACGCACATGTCGGCCGGCTACCAGAACGTGCACGGCGACGAGGTGCTGCACTCGCTGGCGTACGTGTCGTTCCAGGAGTTGGCAACCCGGATCTCGCACCGCAACACCGGCCGGGCCACCGCCGACCCGACCTGTGAGGCGCTGCTGGCCCGGGTGGCGGCGGACGAGAACCTGCACATGGTCTTCTACCGCAACCTGCTGGGTGCCGCCTTCGAACTGGCCCCGGGCCAGGCCATGCGGGCCGTCGCCGACGTGCTGGCGGACTTCCAGATGCCCGGCGCCGGGATCGAGGGCTTCACCCGCAAGTCGGTGGCGATCGCCCTGGCCGGCATCTACGACCTGCGGCAGCACCGCGACGAGGTGGTCGTACCGGTGCTGCGGCAGTGGGACGTCTTCAACGTCACCGGTCTGGACGCCGACGGCGAGGCCGCCCGCGAGCAGGTCGCCCGGCACCTCGACGACCTGGAGCGGGCGGCGTCCCGCTTCGAGGAGAAGCGGGACGCCCGCGCCGCCCGTCTGGCCGCCCGCGTCTGACCTGCCGTGTCCCGGCCGCACGCCGGCACTCCCGCTGGCCGTGCCGCCTCCGCTCGTACCGGCGGAGGCGGGCTGTGGTCGCGGGCCGGCCGCGCCGGTGCGGTCGTGGGTGGGTCAGGCAGGCGGGGGCAGGGGGAAGAGCAGGCAGGACGAGGTGGCGTGGGCGACCAGTCGGTCCCCGGCGTCGGTGAGGCGGGCCTCGGCGAGGGCGGTGCGCCGGCCGCGTTGCAGCACGGTGCCCTCGCAGCGCAGGGTGCCGGTGGCGACGGTCACCGGGCGCAGGAACTTCACGTTCAGGTCCAGTGAGGTGTAGCCGACGCCGGCCGGCAGGGTGGTGTGCACCGCGCAGGCGGCGGCGGTGTCGAGCAGCGTGGAGATCACCCCGCCGTGGACGGTGCCGAGCGGGTTGTAGTGGAACTCCTGCGGGACCAGTTCGACCACGACCCTGCCCTCATCGGCTTCCATCCGGGCCATGTCCATCAGGCGCATGATCGGCGGAACGTCGAGCTCGCCGTCGATCATCGCGCGGAGCAGCTCCAGGCCGCCGCGCCGGCCGACGTGCGCCGCGCCCGTCGCCGGGTCGGACCAGGAGAAGGTGCGGCTGCGGGTCGGGTTCTGCGTCTGGGTCATGAACTCAGCCTGACAGCGCGTTGCTGAGTCTGTCAATCAGACCTAGCCTGGTGGGTATGCGACCCGCAGCGCTGGACTGGTCCGTGGAGAACTGCACCATCGCCCGCGCGATGGCCATCCTCGGCGAACGGTGGACCCTGGTGGTGCTCCGCGAGGTCTTCAACGGCGTCCGTCGTTTCGACGACATGCGGGTGCGCACCGGTATCCCCCGGCAGGTGCTCACCAGCCGGCTAACCGCCCTGGTCGCGCAGGGGGTGCTCCGCCGTGCGCCGTACCAGGAGCCGGGCAGCCGGGTGCGGCACGAGTACCGGCTCACCGACAAGGGCCTGGACCTCTGGCCGGTGCTGGTGGCGGTGCTCGGCTGGGGCGACCGCTACCTGGCCGATCCGGAGGGCTCAGCGCTGTCCGTCGGGCACCGGGGCTGCGACGCCGAGGTTCGGGTCATCCTGCGGTGCGCCGAGGGCCACGAGGTGAACCGGCCCCGCGACGTGGTGCCGCGACCGGGTCCGGGGGCACGTCGCCGCGCCGACTGAGCCAGGCCACCTTTCCGGTACCCGGCGCGTGGTCGGTGACCCGCCACGCGCCGGTCGGGGCGTCACCAGCCGAAGCCCTCGGCGTACGAGACGCTGGCCAGCACCGCCTGGCCGCTGGCGTTCGGGTGGAAGTAGTCCCAGGTGGAGACCTGGCTCAGGGCGAACGGGTAGCGGAACACCGCGTTGTCGTCGAAGTCGCAGTTCGGGCCGTACGCGGCGCATGCCTGGGCGAGTTGGGTGTTGTAGTCGACCACCCGCTGCCGGACCCGGTTGCGCCGGTCCACGTCGGCCTGCTCGGTGGAGGTCGGGTTGGCCAGCACGGACTGGCAGATGCCGAACAACGACCAGGCGTTGCGGGCGTTGCTGTTGCCCTTGCCCACCTGCCAGAGCCGGTGGATGTCCGGGATGCTGATCACCGCGACCCGGGCGTCGGGCAGACCGGCCTTGAGCCGGCCGAGGGCGCTGTCGATGTTGGCCCGGAAGGTGCTCACCGGGGTCATCGCGGACTCGGAGCCGGTGCAGGCGTCGTTGGCGCCGATCAGCACCGTCACGTACCCGACGCCCTGGCTGACCGCGCTGCCGGCCTGGCCGGACAGGTCGGCGGACTTCGCCCCGGTGCGGGCGTGGTTGTGGCTGCGGCCCTGGATGGCCGGGGTGGCCGCGCGGATGCGCAGGTAGTGGCTGTTGACAGCGGCGTGGTCGCCGGTGCTGAACGACCGCGAGGTGCAGTCGACGTACCACCCGCAGGCGTTGAAACCGCGGGTGATGGAGTCACCGAGGCTGGCC
>NZ_SMJY01000293.1:0-5181 GCF_004348355.1 Micromonospora sp. KC721
GGGCGGGACACCGTGTGCACGGGCGCCACCGCCGGTTCGACGGGTTGCCGGCCGATCAGCCAGCAGAGGAAGCGTGCCATCGCCTCAGCCGACCGCGAGGCGACGCGCCTCGTCCTTCGAGATGGCGTACTCGGCGCCGCAGAACGAGCACTGCTGCACGTAGCGGATTCGCACCGGGATCAGTGGGATGAAGAAGAGGGTGAACTTCGTGGACCGGCGGGTGATCACCTGTGCGGCCAGGTTGCCGCAGTTGCGGCAGACGGCGCTGGCCACACCTGACCGGCTCACCGACGTGCGGAGTCCGAAGATGAAGAACATCGCCCGCCTGTACCCCACCGGCGACGGTTGTATCCCGGATCTCAGGAAATGGTCCGTCGCCAGGGGCGGCGGGCGTCGAGTTGGGTGGCGAGCAGTTCCAGGAAGACGCGGAACTCCTCCTCCCCGTGCGGCGTCGGCAGCTCGTCGGTGAGCGGACCGCGGTGCCGCCGGGCCTGGGCGATCGCCGCGGCGTAGACGCGCGGGCCGGCCACGAGGTTCCGCCGCTCGACCATGGCGTCGGCCATCCGGCCCGCGGCGGCCTCGTCCAGTACCCGGGTGAAGATCAATCCGTAGAGGATCTGGTTGACGACACCCTTCCAGTCGTTGCCGGGCATCGCTGGCCTCCTCGGTAACCGCCTCGCCGGTCGGGGTGACGATGACATGATCCACCCGTGCCGGCCGGTGAACCGGTGGACCCGCCGGACCGGTGGGATCTCGTCACGCGGGGACAACTCGGGCATCCTCCGACGAGGCGGCCAGCCCGGACCGGGCCAGCGGGAATTCCTCGCCTGGGAGTGTCCGGATCCGGCCCTCGCGTTCGTCACCCTGATGAGACCACGACACCGAGGAGCCCGACGATGAAGTTCATGATGTTCGCCTGCACCGACACCGAGCCGGACGCCGACCCGACGGCCGCGCCAGACATCGAACGGTGGGTCGCCGAACGGGACGCCGCCGGTCAGCGGCTGCTCGGTGAGCGGCTGGCCCCGCCGTCGGCGGCCACCACGGTCCGGGTCCGCAACGGTGAGCTGCTGCTAACCGATGGGCCGTTCACCGAGACCAAGGAGGTGATCGCCGGTTTCGACATCCTGGAGTGCGCGGATCTGGACGAGGCGATCGAGGTGGCCCGCGCGCACCCGATGGCCTACGCGGGACGGATCGAGCTGCGTCCCTTCGACCCGATCAGCTGACCCCGGTGACCGACGCGGCGGAGGCCGTCGCCGTGGCCGGCGCGGAGGCGTACCCGCGGATCGTCGCCACCCTGATCCGGCTCACCGGCGACTGGACGCTCGCCGAGGACTGCGCCCAGGAGGCACTGGTCTCGGCACTGGAGCGCTGGCCCCGCGACGGGATGCCCGGCAATCCGGGCGGCTGGTTGGTGACGGCCGCCCGGAACCGGGCCGTCGACGTGCTGCGCCGCGCCTCGGTGGAGCGCCGCAAGCTGCACGAGCTGGCGCTGCTCACCGACCCTGCGCCAACGCCGGGTGGAGAGGGGGACGTGGTGGACGACCGGCTGCGGCTGATCTTCACCTGCTGCCATCCGGCGTTGGCCCTCGATGCCCGGGTCGCGTTGACGCTGCGCGCGGTGGCCGGGGTGGCGACCGCCGACATCGCCCGGGCCTTCCTGGTCAGCGAATCCACGATGACCCGACGGATCACCCGGGCCAAGGCCCGGATCGCCGCGGCCGGCGTACCGTACCGGGTGCCAACCGGGTCCGCGCTGGTCGAGCGGCTGCCGGGCGTGCTGGCCGTGCTCTACCTGCTGTTCACCCGGGGGTACGACGCCGACGGCGAACCCGCCTTCGCCGACGAGGCGATCCGCCTGACCCGGCTGCTCGACCGGTTGATGCCGGCCGAGCCGGAGGTCGCCGGCCTGCTGGCGCTGTTGCTGTTCCAGAACTCGCGCCGGGCGGCCCGCCGCGACCGCGACGGCAACCTGCTCACCCTCGACGAGCAGGATCGCTCCCGCTGGGACCACGCGGCGATCAGCGAGGGGCTCGCGGTGCTCGACCGCGCCGGCCATGACGGCCCGTACGCTCTCCAGGCCCGCATCGCCGCCGCCCACGCCACCGCCGCGACCGGCGCGGACACCGACTGGACCGCCATCGCCCGGTGGTACGACGCGCTGGCCCGGATCCGCCCCACCCCGGTGGTCCGGCTCAACCGGGCGGTGGCCTACGGCTACGCGCGCGGGCCGGCGGCGGGGCTGACCCTGCTCGCGAAGGCCCGGGAGGGTGGGGCGCTCGACGGCTACCCGCCCGCGCTCGCCGCCGAGGCCGAGCTGACCGCCCGCATCGGCGACCCGGCCCGTGCCAGCATGCTGTTTCGGGCCGCTGCCGCCCTCGTGGACTCCGATTCGGAACGAGAGGCCCTGCTCCGGCGTGCCGTGTCGCTGACAGCCACAGGGCCGTAGGCGCCGGGTCTGTTGGCCGGGCGGCGCCGGCGACCGGGCCGGCGCGGACCCGGCAAACCGCCGCCACTTCCCGCCCGAGCCACACCAACTGTTACGAAGACGTTACGCCTTGCGCCAATTTGGAGTCGTGGACGGTGAGCTGAACGTGATCGGATCAACTACCCTTCGCAACACGGCGGGAATCCGGGGTTCACAGAATCGGTCCACCACCGGGCTCGCCACGGTCCGACAGGCCCCGCTGCCCTACCAGGTCCATCGTGGAAGGAGCGACGTCATGTCGTACGTGAAGCCAGGAGACCTGGCTGTCAAGATGATCGACGCGGGCGAGGCGAAGGTCTTCATGGCCGCTCGGGACACCTTGATCCGCGCGTACATGGCCGGCGCGATCCTCTCCCTGGCCGCGGCGTTCGCCGTCACCGTCACCGTGAAGACGGGTGAGCCCGTCGTCGGCGCCATCCTCTTCCCCGTCGGGTTCTGCATGCTGTACCTACTCGGGTTCGACCTCCTGACCGGCGTGTTCACCCTGGTTCCCCTGGCACTGATAGACAGACGTCCGGGCGTGCGGTTCCGCTCGGTGCTGCGCAACTGGAGTCTCGTCTTCGTCGGCAACTTCGCCGGAGCGCTCACCGTCGCCCTCATGATGGCCGTGACCTTCACCTTCGCCTTCACCGGCGAACCGAACGACGTCGGCCAGGCGATCGGCAACATCGGCGAAGGTCGTACGGTCGGCTACGCCGAACACGGCGCCGCCGGCATGCTGACCCTCTTCATCCGGGGCGTCCTCTGCAACTGGATGGTCTCCACCGGCGTTGTCGGCGCGATGATGTCGACGAGCGTCTCCGGCAAGGTGATCGCCATGTGGATGCCCATCCTGGTCTTCTTCTACATGGGGTTCGAGCACTCGGTCGTGAACATGTACCTGTTCCCGTCCGGACTGATGCTCGGTGGCGACTTCTCGATCATGGACTACCTCGTCTGGAACGAGATCCCGACCGTCATCGGCAACCTGGTGGGCGGTCTGACCTTCGTGGGCCTGACCGTGTACGCGACCCACGCCCGCACCGGCACGACGCGAAACCGACCTGCTTCCTCCGCGCCCGCCGCCGCTTCGAAGCGCGTGGCGACGCAGCCGGAGGCCCGCGTCCCGACCAGGTGAGTACGCCGTCCGGCGCGGGCCGGACCGACGGACACCGGTTCGCGGGTGTCGGTGACGCACGCTGGTGTGGGCCGTGGTCGCGGCCCACACCAGCAGCGGTCAGGCACCGGCGGGGATGTCCTCCTCCACCCAGATCGGCAGCCAGTCGGCCACCTCGTGGTAGCGGCGCCTGGTCTTCCCGTCGGAGCCGTCCAGCTCCCAGGTGATTCTTTGTCAATGGGTACGACGAAGGCCGCGCCGCACCCGGCGCGGCCTTCGTCCACGCCTCACGGCGTGGCCCAGCTCAGCGGCTCACGGCGTCCAGTCGGGACGCAGGGGGTAGTTGTTCACGCCCTGCGGCCCGTTGCGGGTGGCGAGAACCTGGTGCAACTGGATGCCGTTGGTCTCGAAGGCCAGCCGTGACCCGGCCAGGTACAGCCCCCAGACCCGGGCCCGGCCCTCACCCACCTCGGCCACGCAGAAGTCCCAGTGCTCCACCAGGTTGCGGCACCAGGCGGCCAGCGTCAGCGCGTAGTGCTGGCGAAGGTTCTCCTCGTGGTGCACCTCCAGCCCGGCGTCGTGGATCTCACCGATCAGCCGGCCCGGCCCGGCCAGCTCGCCGTCCGGGAAGACGTACCGGTCGATGAACGCGCCGGACCGGTGCGGGGCGCGGTTGTCGGCCCGGGTGATGCAGTGGTTCAGCAGCCGACCCTCCGGACGCAGCCGCTCCCGCAACGCCCCGAAGTACACCGGATAGTTACGCACCCCGATGTGCTCGGTCAGCCCGATCGAGGAGATCACGTCGAACTGTTCCCGCGGGGCGTCCCGGTAGTCCAGGTGCCGCACCTCGGCCAGCCCGGTCAGACCCTCCCGCTCGATCGCCGCCTGCGCCCACCGCGCCTGTGCCCGCGACAGGGTCACCCCGAGAGCCCGCACGCCGTACTCGCGGGCCGCGTGCCGGACCATGCCGCCCCAGCCGCACCCGACGTCCAGCAGCCGCATCCCCGGCCGCAGGGCCAGCTTGCCGGCGACCAGGTCGTACTTGGCCGCCTGCGCCTGCTCCAGGGAGTCGCTGGGGCTGCGGTAGACCGCGCAGGTGTACGTCATCGACGGGCCGAGCACCTTCTCGTAGAAGGCGTTCGACACGTCGTAGTGGTGGGCGATGGCGGAGCTGTCCCGGACCCGGGAGTGGCGCAGCCCGGTCATCACCCGCCGCCAGCGCGGCTGCGCCTCCTGCGGCGGGGGCGGGGGCGGCAGCAGTCGCTCCCAGCCCAGCCCGCGAACCAGGGCCAGCCCCTCCGCCACCGACGGCACCCGCAGCCGCAGCCCGTCCTTGAGCACCCGCAACGCCTCGTACGGGTCGCCCGGGTGCACCCCCTCCAGACCCAGGTCGCCGCTGACGTACGCCCGCGCCATGCCCAGGTCGCCCGGCGCGGTGAGCAGGTACGACAGCCCTCGCTCGGAGCGGACGGCCAGGGTGATCCCGGCGTCGGCCGGGCCGGTCGCGCTGCCGTCGTACCCGGTGATGCGGACCGGCAGGCCCCCGGCGGTGACCGCGCGGATCACGTCCGCCACGGTCGTCCCCGGACCCCGA
>NZ_SMJY01000294.1:0-5116 GCF_004348355.1 Micromonospora sp. KC721
CCCCGTACCCGCCCTCGCCTGACGGAGACCACCGTGGACCTCGCCTGGTACGCCCTGCTCGGCCTCTTCTTCGCCGCCTACCTCGTCCTGGGCGGCTACGACTACGGCGTCGGCCTGCTGCTGGCCCGGGGCGGGTCGACCGCCCACCGGGCCGGCCTCACCGCGCTCGGCCCCTTCTTCCTCGGCAACGAGGTGTGGCTGGTGGCCTTCGTCGGCATCCTCTTCGGCGCCTTCCCCACCCTGGAGGGGGAACTGCTCTCCGGCTTCTACCCGGTCGTGGCCGGGGCACTGGTCGGGGTGATCCTGGTGACCGTCGGCGTGCAGTTGCGCAGCCGACCCCGAGACGCGGTCGCCCGCGCCGGCTGGGACCGGGTGGTCGTCACCGGCAGCGCGCTCGCCGCGCTCGGCTGGGGCGCGCTGCTCGGCGGGCTGTTGCAGGGCGTACCCCTGCACGCCGACGGCCACGTCGCCGGGGTCACCCACCTGGCCACCCCGTTCGCCGCCGCCGCCGGACTGGCGATGCTCGCACTGGTCGCGGTGCACGGTGCGACCTTCCTCACGCTGCGGCTGCCGGCCGCCGACGCCGACGCCCTCGGCCGGCTGGCCGGACGGCTGATCCCGGTGGCGCTCGCCGCGGTCGGCGCGGCCACCGCGCTGGGCCTGCTCTCCGAGCGGGTACGCGCGGCGACGCAGCAGCCGGCGGCGGCCGTACTGCTGCCGTCAGCACTGGTCACGGCGTTGTTGTTGGCGCGGGCGGCGCTCGCCCGGCGGCGGCCCGGGGTGGCCTTCGCCGCCACCAGCGTGACGCTGGCGCTGCCGGTGGTGCTGGTCGGCGCGGCCCTCTGGCCCGCCGTGCTGGTCTCCACCGTCGACCCGGCGGCCACCCTGACCGTGGCCCAGGCGGCGGCGAGCGGGCCGACGCTGCGGCTGCTGGGCTGGCTCGCGTTGCCCCTTGTTCCGGCCCTACTAGGCTTTCAGGCGATGTGCTGGTGGGTTTTCCGGGGACGGACCGACGGCAGGGCACCGGTGTACTGGTGAACCGCCGTCCCTTCGACCCGCGTCTGCTGCGCCGGGTCCCCGCGGCCCGGCGCGACCTCGCCGTGCTCGCGGCGCTCGGCGGGCTCACCGCGCTGCTGGTCGTGGGGCAGGCCACCGCCCTGGCCGCGCTGCTCGCCACCGCCTTCGGTGGTCGGCTGGACACCGGCGCGCTGGCCGGCTTCGTCGTCGCCGTCGGTGGACGGGCGGCGGTCAGCTGGGCGCAGGGCGCCGTCGCGGCGCGGGCCGCGGCCACCGTGAAGGCGGCGCTGCGGGCGGACCTGCTCGCCGCCGTCGGCCGGCACGGGCCCGGCTGGGTCGCCGGCCAGCGGGCCGGGCAGCTCGCCACCCTCACCGGGCGGGGTCTGGACGCGCTCGACGCCTACTTCACCGGCTACCTCCCCCAACTCGTGCTCAGCGTGACCGTGCCGCTGGCCGTGCTGGCCCGGCTGGTCTTCGCCGACTGGGGCTCGGCGCTGATCATCGCGGCGACCCTGCCGCTGATCCCGGTCTTCGGCGCGCTGCTCGGCTGGCAGGCGCAGGCCGCCACGGAACGGCAGTGGCGACGGCTGTCGATGCTCGGGGGGCACTTCCTCGACATGGTCGCCGGGCTGCCCACGCTGCGGGTGTTCGGGCGGGCCCGGGCACAGACCGACGTGGTCCGCCGGATGGCCGACGGCCACCGGGTGGCCACCATGCGGACGCTGCGCATCGCCTTCCTCTCCGCGCTGGTGCTGGAACTGGTCGCCACCCTGTCGGTGGCGCTGGTCGCGGTGCCGGTCGGCATCCGGCTGCTCGGCGGCGGGATCACCCTGTCGACCGCGCTGCTGGTGCTGCTGCTCACCCCGGAGGCGTACCTGCCGCTGCGGGCCGCCGGCAGCCGCTTCCACGCCAGCATGGAGGGACTGACCGCGCTGGACGAGGCGCTGTCGCTCTCCGCCGCCCCGGCCGCCGCTCCCGCCGCCACGCCCGGGACCGCCCCGCCCGGCGGCGGCGAGATCCACTTCGACAACGTCACCGTCGCGTACGAGCGGACCACCGCGCTGCGGGACGTCACGCTCACCGTGCGTCCCGGTGAACGGATCGCCGTGGTCGGCCCCAGCGGTGCCGGCAAGAGCACCCTGCTCGGCCTGCTGCTCGGCTTCGTCAGCCCCACCGCCGGCCGGGTCACCGTCGACGGCGTCGACCTCGCCCACGTCGACCTCGACGAATGGCGGCGGCAGGTGGCCTGGGTGCCGCAGCGGGCCCACCTCTTCGCCGCCTCGCTGGCCGACAACATCCGGCTGGGCGCCCCCGACACCCCCGACGCGGCGCTCACCAGGGTGGTCGCCGACGCGGCACTGGACGACGTGGTCGCCGCCCTGCCCGACGGGCTGGCCACCACGCTCGGCGAGCGCGGTCACGGCCTGTCCAGCGGGCAGCGGCAGCGGGTGGCGCTGGCCCGGGCCTTCCTGCGGGACGCCCCGCTGGTGCTGCTCGACGAGCCCACCGCCCGGCTCGACACCGCCAGCGAGGCGGTGGTGCTGGCGGCGACCCGGCGGCTGGTCCAGGGACGCACGGCGGTGCTGGTCGCGCACCGGCCGGCGCTGCTGGCGGACGCCGACCGGATCCTGCGGGTACAGGACGGGCGGGTCACCGAGCTGACGCCGGCCAGGGAGGCGGCCCGATGAGCACCCGTCGCGAAGGCGGTCGGACCGGCACCCGCCGCGACGGCGGCCAGGCGAGTGCCGGGAGCGCGGAACGGGCGGTGCTGCGGCTGGCCCGGCCGTACCTGCGCCGGCTGGTCGGCGCCGGGCTGCTCGCCGCCGCGACCGAGGCCGCCGGGCTGGCGCTGATGGCCACGGCAACCTGGCTGCTGATGAGCGCGGCCGGTCGGCCACCGCTGGACCGGCTCACCGTCGCCATCGTCGCCGTCCGGGCGCTGGCGATCGGACGGGGCGTGCTCCGCTACACCGAACGCCTCGCCGGCCACGACGCCGTCCTGCGAATGATCACCGATGTGCGGGCCCGGGTCTTCGCCACCCTGGCCGCCCGCCGGACCACGGCCGGGCAGCGGACCGGGGACGCGCTGAGCCGGCTGGTCTCCGATGTGGAGGCCGTCCAGGACCTGCTCCTGCGGGTGCTCGTACCCGGTGCCGCCGCGGCGCTGGTCGGTCTGCTGGCGGTCGGCGGGGCCGCGCTGGTCTCCCTGCCCGCCGCCGGGGTGCTCGCGGCCGGCCTGCTCGTCGCCGGGGTGGCGCTGCCCGCCTCGGCCACCGCGCTGACCCGTCGCGCCGCCGACGAGGTGGCGCCGCTGCGTGGTGCGCTCGCCACCGACGCGGTGGACCTCACCCACGGCGCGGCCGATCTGGCCGCCTTCGGTGCCACCGGGCAGGCACTGCGGGCCGCCACCGACCGTGCCGACCGGCTGGCCCGGCTGGAACGGCGGCTCGCCGCGACCGGCTTCGCGGTCGACGCGGCGGGGGTGCTGGTCGCCGGACTGACCGCCGGCGGCGTGGTGCTCGTCGCACTGCGCGCCGGGGTGGGCGGCGTACTGGTCGGTGTGCTCGCCGTGGGCACCCTGGCCGCCGTGGAGATCGCGCTGGCCCTGGTCGGGGCGGCCCGGCAACGGACCCAGCTCCGCGCCGGCCTCGGCCGGGTCGCCGAGCTGCTCGCCGCACCGGACGGCCCGGCCGGGGTGGACGCCACCACGCCGGTCGCCGTGGCAGGTGCCGGCACCGGCGACGCCGGGATCGACGCCGCCGACACCAGGGCGGGCCGGGCCGTCGAGGGGACCACGCACCACGTGCGTTTCGACGAGATCGTCGTCCGGTACCGGGCGGGTGCCGCGCCCGCCCTCGACGGCCTGGACCTGGACCTGCCCGCCGGCCGCCGGGTGGCGGTGGTGGGGCCGAGCGGTGCCGGCAAGAGCACCCTCGCGGCCGTGCTCACCGGTGCGGTACGCCCCGACGCCGGCCGGGTCACCCTGGACGGGCACGACCTGTCGGCGTACCCGGCCGACGAACTGCCCCGAGCCGTCGGCGGGCTGCTCGCCGAGGCGTACGTCTTCCACGCCTCGGTCCGGGAGAACCTGCTGCTCGGCCGGCCCGACGCGGGCGAGGACGCGCTGGCCGCCGCCACCGCCGCGGCCGGGCTGCTCGACTGGGTACGCGACCAACCCGACGGCTGGGACACCGTGGTCGGCGAGGAGGGCGGGCAGCTCTCCGGCGGGCAGCGACAGCGCCTCGCGCTGGCCCGAGCCCTGCTCGCCGCCCCACCGGTGCTGGTGCTCGACGAACCGACCGAAGGGCTGGACCCGGCCGCCGCCGACGCGGTGCTCGCCTCGGCGTTGGCCGCCACCCCGACCGGACACTCGGTGCTGCTGATCAGCCACCGGCTCAGCGGCCTCGACGGGCTGGACGAGATCGTCGTGCTGGACGCCGGGCGGGTCATCCAGCGCGGCGGGCACGCCGAACTGGTCGCCGCTCCCGGCTGGTACCGCGACCAGTGGCTGCTCCAGGAGGCCGCGGAGCGGGGCTACCTCGCCCTCACCCCGTGACTCCTCCAGCGGCGGTCCTGTTCAGGGAATCTCCCCGACGCGACCCGGTGTCGCCCATGGCAGGGTGGGATCCGTGTGGGGATCGGAACGTGTCCTGGAGGAACGGCTGGGCGAGCTGAACGGCCGACTGCGCGGCCCCGCCCGGCTCAAGGCGGAGCTGCTCGTCGAGCTGCGGCACGCGCTGACCGACGCCGCCGAGGCGTACCGGGAGGGTGGGCTGACACCGGCGGAGGCCGCCCGGCGCGCGGTGGCCGAGTTCGGCACCGCGGCCCAGCTCGCTCCGGCGTACCAGGCGGAGTTGGGCGCGGCGGCGCTGCGCGGCCTGTCGGTGCGAGCCCTGGTGGTGGCCGCGGTCCTGGTCATCGCGGGCGATCTCACCTGGCAGGGGTCGAGCTGGAGCGGCGGACCCCCGCCACCCGAGGCTTACCGGCTCCTGTCCGCCTCGGTGAACGTCGTCTGGCTGGCCGTCGCCGGGTTCTCGCTGGCCGCCCTGGCGGTCGGGCGGTGGTCGGCCCGTCGGGGCGGGAGTGGGCCGGTCACCCT
>NZ_SMJY01000295.1:0-5103 GCF_004348355.1 Micromonospora sp. KC721
GGCCGACTGAGAGGATGACCCCGTAGGGACGCGACGACGGGGGCAGGGAACGGGGCGACGGGCATGGCCGAGCGAATTCGGGTGCTGATCGTGGACGACCATCCGGTGGTCCGGCGCGGTCTGCGGACGATGCTCGAAGGGGAGAACTGGGTCGACGGCATCGTCGAGGCGGCCACCTGCGCTGAGGCGGTCAGCATTGTCGTCACCGAACGGGTGGCGGTCGTCGCGATGGACGTGGCGCTGCCCGACGGCGACGGGGTGGAGGCGACCCGGCGGATCCTGCTGTCCCGGCCGGAGACCCGGGTGCTCATGCTGACCATGGCCGACGACGAGGACGTGGTGAACCGGTCGCTGCGGGCCGGTGCCCGGGGTTACGTGTTGAAGGACACCGATCCGGACGTGATCGTCGACGCTCTGCGTACGGTGGCCGGCGGTGGTCTCGTCCTCGGCCCCCGGGTCGGCCCGCAGGTGCTGACCACGCTGCAACGCCAGCCGGTCGAGCTGCCGCCGCCGTTCGACCAGCTGACCCCCCGCGAGCGGGACATCCTGCGGCACCTGGCGGCCGGCGAGACCAACGCCCGCATCGCCCGGCGCTTCGGGCTCAGCGAGAAGACGGTACGCAATCAGCTCTCCGCGGTCTTCGCCAAGCTCGGGGTGACCGACCGGATGCAGGCCGCACTCCTCGCCCGCGACGTCGGCCTCACCGGCTGAGCGGCCCCGTCAGCGGCGCGACCCACCCGGCCCAGCGGGTAGGCCAGCGACCCGGTCCGGCCGCCCGACCGCCCGGTGCCCGCGGCTCTGCCGTTCGCTACGACTCCGCCTGTCCCTGGGCTCGCCCGGCGCGCTGTCCGACACGGAGGACGCTGAGGTAACGGCGTGCTGCCCGGTCGCTCATCCGGGTGCGGATGCGCTCGGCGATGGCGTCGAGCAAAGGCTCACGGACATCACGATCGAGCCTGCGGTACGGCGACTGCGAGCGAAGGAGATCGGCAAAGCCGTCCCCGTCGAACCACTGCACCGTCGGGTACCAACGCACGATCGTGGGGCCGAACAAGCCGCCGGGATCCTCGACCAAGCCCCAGCCCTCGTCGGTGCCTCGCACATCGTCCTCGGTTGGAGGATGACACCAATCCGGGTTTCCGGGAGAGAAACACTCGTGCAGATCGGCGGTCTCGGCATACACCTCCGGCTCGCCCGGCCGGCGGACGACGACGTGGCCGAGCAGCGCCATCCAGCCTCCCGCGCGGAGCACGTCGTACGCTCGCGGCCAGCCGATCGACGGATCGACCCAGTGCCACGCTGAGGCGGCCACCAGGGCATCGAAGCGTCGACCCCGATCGTCCCACTCCTCGAACGTCGACGTCTCGACCGTGACGTTGCCGAAGGGGCGAGCCGTTGGCGAGCGAGTGCGGCCATGCCCACGCCCGGCTCGACGGCGGTCACCGCACAGCCGAGCGCCGCCAGCGAGCGCGTCGCCTGACCGGCACCACAGCCCACCTCAAGCACCGGCGACCCTTCGCCCATCCCGGTGATGGTGACGAGGTCTGCGAACAGCTCGTCGGGGTATCCTGGCCGGACCCGGTCGTAGAGCTCCGGCACCTCGTTGAACAGCCGACCGAGGTCACGTCGATCCATGCCGCCCATCGCACCATCCTGCCAAACGGTTGTTGCGCCGGTGGGCCGTCCACGCGCGAGATCGCTGCGGCGATGACGCCCATCAGTCTCATCTCGCAGAACCGGGTACCCGTCGGCGTCCCCTGCCAGCTCGCCGACTTCCGAGCAGCCGCGGATCAGCCCCCGCTGACCGCTCGACGGATTGCCCTGGTGCGCACCACCCGGAGCGACAAGAGCGCAGGTGCCCTGTCAGCGGATGACCCAGTCCGCGTCCGCCAACTCCGGCGTATTACGACGTGTTACGGTGAAGTAGTGCCGGAACGCGAGTACGTGTGGACCGACGAGGGCTTGGACAACGCTCGCCGCAACGGCGTCGGCGTGGACGAGGCAACCCAGGCCCTGTACGCCCCGCCGGGCATACGCTACGAGCGCGCCCTCGGCGACTTGCTGCTCATCGTGATGGGCATGGCCGATAGCGGTCGAGTCATCGCCGCGCTGTGCGACCGCATCGGTGCCACCCAGACATACAAGATCATCGGGGCTCGTGCCCTACGTGGCGCAGACCTTGACGAGTGGAGGAGGCGAGTCCTGTGACCGAGCCGGACTTCGACCGGATGACCAAAGACGAGGTCATCGCCTGGTTCCAGAACACCGACAGCCTGATGCCGGTCATCAGATCCATGACCGCAGCGCCAACGACCGGCGCCGCACCTGAGGCACCCATGATGCTGGTCAGCATCCGGCTACCTGTCCCGCTCGTCGAACACCTCGACCGCCTCGCCGACCAGGCCGCGACCCGGCGATCCGACATCATCCGCGACGCCCTGACCAGATACATCACCGCTTGCACCGCACCCGTCAGCCGCGACGAGGCCGAACACGCCCTCGACGTACTCCGCCGCATCGTCACCAACCGCACCACCGAAGGCCACGCCGACGCGGCATAGCCTTCAGCGAGGCACGCACGAAACCCGGTTCATCGTCTGCCAAGGTCGCCGGCACCTGGGGAGACTCGCGGATCACCTGGACCGTCGGCCCTCCCACCCTCGGTCGGCGGGCGTGGACCATGTTCGCGTTCATCCTCGGGCTCTGGCCCAGGTGAGGAAGCGGTCGGTCAGGTCCACCCGTCGGTCGGGGTTGAGTTGGGCGAGCTGGTCGCTGGCCTCGGCCATCAGCGTGCCGAGGTAGATGATCAGGGCCGTCCGGTCCTCCCGGTACTCGGAGAGCAGGGACAGCCGGGCCGGTTGGCAGGGCCACTCCGCGCCGCAGTTGCGGCACCGCCACAGCGGGCGCATGGCGACGTGTGGGACCACGCGGCGGGCCGTCATCGCAGCCTCAACGCGATGGCTCGGGCCTCGTCGTCGCTCAGCGGCAAGAACCACACGAACCGCTTCACGATCTGCGGCGGTTCCGGGCCTTCGGGGCGTCCGCGCAGATCCTTGATGGCGCGGCTCAGCAGGAACGACATGGCGGGGATGAGCGTCGAGGTGGTGAGCTGGTCCGCCGGGATCGCCTGGAAGACCGGGCAGGGCCAGGGCTCACCGCACGCCTCGCAGTTCCAGGTCGGATGGGAGCCGATGTGGCCGGTGACCGTGCGGATGGCGTCGAGAACGGTCACCAGCGGCCCCCGTTCGCGCGCCACTCCTGGCCCGGCGTGAGTCCGCCGGCGCGGCCGGGCCCCTGCTGGGGGTAGGGCTGCGTCGGCAGGCGCATCCACTCCGGCAGGTTGGTTCCGCGCACCCGGCGCGGCAGCGTCGGTTGCTCCTTGGTCCGGCACCGGAAGAACGGGATACGCACGTCGACCTCCTCGAAGTTGGGAAGGGGCCGCCCCTGCACGGGGGAACACGGGCGGCCCCAGGGCAGGACCCACCCCAGCTACGCTCAGCGAGGAGCAGGTCCGCATGAGTGACAGTCTGGTGAGGATCGGTCTGACTTCGATAGGCGCTCATGCCGACTGAGCTGGTGATACGCCAACAGTGAGTGCCGCCGGACAGCACTGAGAGACACGCCGCGGAGATTGGGCAGGAGATGGGTATCCGATGGGCAGCGTGATGGATTACGTGGTGATGGAGCTTCGCCTGCTACGAGCCACCCTTGGCCTCAGTCAGGAGGAATTCGGCAAGGCCATCGGCTACTCGGCCTCGCACGTCAGCTCGGTGGAGACCGGCGGTCGTCCACCGACGATCGACTACGCCATGGCCGTTGACCGGGCGCATGACCCGGCTTGTGACCGGCAGAAGGGCGGCCGGTTCGCCCGGATGCTGCGGGAGCTGTCCAAGGTCGACCCCGAGTGGCTGCGCGAGTGGATCGGGCTGGAGCGCGAGGCGACCCTGCTGCGCTGGTACGAGCCCGCCTTCGTGCCCGGCCTTCTGCAGACCGAGGCGTACGCGCGGGCGATGTTCGCTACCGGCCTACTCCCGCCCGACGACGTCGAGCAGCGGGTGGCGTCCCGGCTGGAGCGGCAGACGATTGTCACCCGAGACGCGCCCACGCCGTTGGTGGCGGTCCTTGACGTGATGATTCTCCGCCGGCAGATCAACGGACACACCGGCGTCATGCGGGAGCAGGTCGATCACCTCGTCAAGATGGCAGAGCTGTCACACGTCCAGATACTCGTGGTTCCCGAGGACACCGGGGTCTACCCTGGCCTGCAAGGAGGTTTCATCCTGGCCACCCTGGGCGACGGCTCGGTGGTTGCACATCTCGACCACCAGGTGCGAGCACAAGTAGTGAACGGGGCCGATGATCTTGCTACTCTCCAGCGAACGTGGGAGTCGATCAGAGGCGAAGCTCTCCCACGTAGGCAGTCACTCGATCTGATCAAGGAAGCGGCGCAGACATGGACATGACCAGTGCCAGGTGGCACAAGTCGACTCGCTCCGGCACCAACGGCGGATCGTGCGTAGAGGTGGCCGACAACCTGCCCGGCGTGGTGCTTGTCCGCGACACCAAGGACCGCGAGGGCGGCACGCTCCAGTTCGACCCGCAGGTCTGGCAGAGCTTCGTCACCTTCGCCAAGACCCGCTGACGGGCAAACTGTCGACGTAGGAAAGAGCCCTCAGCCTCATGCTGGGGGCTCCTTCGTCCGCCGCCTCAGCTCCGCGAACTCCACTGCTGATTGGCACCACCATGGCAGGTCCATAGTTGGATCCTGGTGCCGTTGGACGTGCCCGCGCCGCTGGCGTCAACGCACAGTCCGGACTGGACTCCGGTGATGGTGTTGCCGCTGACGTTCCACTGCTGGTTCGGCTGGCCGGTGCAGTCCCAGATGATCACGGCGGTGCCGTTGGTGGTGCCCCGCCCGTTGGCGTCCAGGCACTTGTTGCCGTACACCCGCAACTCGCGGCTCGCGGTGTAGGTCCAGCGCTGGTTCGTTGCGCCACGGCAGTCCCACAACTGCATCTGGATGCCGTTGCTGGTGCTCGGCGCATCGATGCAGCGGCCCGACTGAGCCCCAACGATCATGGCATTCGACAGGCTGGGCGGCGG
>NZ_SMJY01000296.1:0-5099 GCF_004348355.1 Micromonospora sp. KC721
CCGCCCCTCCCTCCCGCTCACCCCTTCCCCACCTCGGACCCGAGAGCAGCCGACGGATTCCATTCGGCAACTCGACTCGACCGACCGCAGACCGGTCCGCGGTGAGACGTCACGGGTAGGAAGAGACGGTAGGGAGACGTTGTCGTCCTGGTCCCGGTCGACCTTCGGGACTCGTCACCGGGTCACCTTGCTGACCCAGGGGTGACGCGCGGGGCGGGGCGTGGGGTTCGGGCCGGCTGACTTTCCGCCCCGGCGCAGTGGCGCCGGGGCGGCGGCTCCGTAGGAGCCGGTTGCCGCGCCCCGGCCCGCGCCGCGCGGAGCGCCTTGATCTAAGTACAGGCCAATTCGGCAACAGATCACAGGCAGCTCCGAGCCGACCAAGGCCACCACGACACCACCAACCGCCGCGGCACCTTCCACCCCGCGACGACATCCAACCCCCGGCCGCTGGCATCGGCGTCCCGTCCGGCACAAGCTGCCGTGGGCACCCCCGCCAGCCCGCTACGGATTCCTCCCGCTGTCCTGGTACGTCATCAGCCGCGCGCTCTACGCCCACGTACGGCCGACTCCGCCCTCTCCCGCCTCTCCCCTACTGAGACCACGCCTTACCAGTGCCCTTGTACTGCGACACGGGGATGGGAGACACACCGTCGCGCATCTTGGCGCGGTAGAGGATGCCGTACACGTGGTCGATCTCGTGCTGCACCAGACGGGCGACTCCGCCGGTGAACGCGGTAATGCGGGTGGTGCCGTCGATGTCCTGGTGCTCGACCTCGATGCCGCGGGGCCTGGGCACCATCCCCCGGACGTCGAAGAAGCTCAGGCATCCCTCGTACTGCTCGTCGGTGTCGGGAGTTTCCGCGATTACCCTTGCGTTCAACAAGGTGATGACCTGGCCGTCCGGGGTCCGCACGAGGCTGGCGTTCCGGCTGATCCCGACTTGCGGCGCCGCGATGCCCATGCCCTTGGCGAACTCATGTACCTGCGCGGCCCGCTCCATCGTGGAGGACAACTGCGCGATGACCCGGCGGGCATCCTCTGACTCGGCCGGCAGGTCGAACCGGCGGGTTTCAGTCGTCAGTACCGGATCGCCTTCCTGCACGATCCCGATCTGCTGCATTTGATCGCTCGGGGCGAGCGTGTCCACCTGGTCCTCCTTCGCGGTTGCTGCCTTGAAACGCCACGCGATGCGGAACCGCGTGTGCAAGGGCGGCTCGGTGGTCGCCCAGGTGAACGTGACGGTCTCACCGTCGCTGTCCCTCGTGATCGGCGTACGGAAGGCCGACGGCTCGGCGGTCATCGACGTCTCCGTACCCCATGCGACGGGATCAAGGTCCGCGGGAAGGGTGAGAGACAGGCTCAGGCGCCGGGTGGGCAGCCGGATAGCGCGCTGCCACCATGGCCCCCACTTGTGCGCCGAGACGGTGTAGACGTACTCGATCCAGCGCTCTTCGCCCGGGTAGAGCGGGAAGCGGCCATCCTGGTTCTCGAACTGCAACCAGACCTCTTTGAAGGCGTCCCGGTCGTGCATGATCGTCCACGCCATCGGCTCGCCTGCGCACTGTGCGGTGAGGTTGATTTCCTCCCAGGTGAGCGGGTCGCTTCGGTATAGCTGGTTCGAGCGCTCAGGATCACCGGGGTATCGGTCGACCGCAACGCGAACCAGGTAACGGGTGACCGGCTCGGTCCCGACGTTACGCAGCAACCGGCGCACCCGTGTGCGGTAGACACCGTCGGCCAACGTGAGTTCGGCGTGCTCGTGCTCCACCACCAGCGCCGTACCTGGTGCGGTCTGGGGGTCGGCCACCGCTGCCTCGGGCCGGCGCTGAGTGGGTGCCGGATGAGCCTGCGTCGCAGCGTGAAGGTCACGCCAACGCCGGATGAGTGCCTGCCCGGCCTTCAACCCCCGATCGGCGCTCTCCGCGAAGTCTCGGCTCGGAACGATGGTGCCGCCTTCGACCTTGCTGATGTACGAGGGGGTGTAACCCACCAGCCCGGCAAGGGCCTTCTGGGAGTAGCCCGCGACCTCACGCCAGTGACGCAGCTCCGCGACGAAAGCGGCGTGTTCCTCGGACAACTGTTCCCGGTCCTGGTTCACCGGCGGCCCTCCCCGTAGCCCTGTGAATGGAATGAACGACGGTTGATCGCTGGTCACCCTGTCGGCAACCGTCTTTCACGCGCTGTCATGGCGGCATGCCAAAGACAGCAAGCGAAGCTCAGCGCTTGGTACGGCGGGAGCCCTCCAGCGCAGCAACGCGCGCCTGGAGGTCGGCCAGGTCCGCACTCTGCTTCTCCACGATGTCCGCCAGCTCGGCCAACCGAACCGACACGTCAGGTGCCGGCCGATGCTGCTGGCCGGTGACGAACACTCCCCGTCCCTGCCAGGACTCGACCAGACCCTCATCCCGAAGCAGGCCGATGGCTCCGGTGACGGTCATCAACGCCACCCCGTACTGCTTCGCCAGCTCCCGGCCGGACGGCAGCTTTGCGCCTGGCTCGTACTCGCCGTTCTGCACCGCGCGCCGCAGGTCATCCGCGATCTGCACGTACGGAGGCCGCGGGTCGTTCGGGTTCACCTCTCCCACGGGGACAGCTTACCCAGAGCGACCTAGAACTCCCGCAAAGTCGATCAGAGGTTAGGACTAGACTGAACTAGGTCGCACTAGTACAGTCGGTTTCAGCTCCGACGGTTACCGCCGTCAAGAAGACATCAACAACAGGAGGAAACGATGGCCCTCAGGGGTGGTACGCGGTTCTCGGTGCCGTTCGAGGCGGTGTTCCCGCATGGTGCGGTGTTCGTGCCGGACTCGATTGCGGAGGCGCAGGACTTCAACGAGGCGACGCGGCAGCGGACGCCGTCGAAGGACAAGTTGACGGGTCAGCGGGTGTGGCAGTGCCGGGTGATGGACATGGACCCGGAGTTGGGGTCGCGGTCGCGTGAGGTGTCGATCAAGATCTTGTCGGATGTGCAGCCGGTGCCGCCGGTGGGGCCGTTCCAGCCGGTGGAGTTCGAGAACCTGACGGTGACCCCGTATGTGGGTAGCAACGGGCGGCTGGCGTTCTCGTACCGGGCGTCCGCGCTGGTGGCGCCGAAGACCCTGGCGGAGTCGCGCGGGAAGGCTGCCTGATGAGCGCCGCCCCGTACCTGTCGGCGGGTGTGCACATCGACCCCGACACGTCGCTGTCGTTCCGGTCGCACCCGGACGACAACCGGGTGGTGGTACTGCTCGGTGACCACGGCGTGCAGGTGGCGGTGTTCCTGCCCCGCGCGGAGTTGGACCGTCTCGCGGGTGTCATCGCTGAGGCGCAGGAGTCCTTGTCGGCGTCGGCCGTAAAGGTGGCGGCCTGATCTCTCGTGGTACGCGGGGCGGTCTCGGCCCTAGGAAAGCTTGACCGCCCCGCTGCCCTTACCAAATTCCTCTCGGCCTGGAAGGGCAGGTTCATCATGCCAACTTCTCTGGACTGGACGCGCGGCGCGGGTGCCGGCGATCCGGTTCCGTGTGTGATCTGCGGGAAGCCGGCCATCTGTCGGAGTCCTGCCGGTAAGCCGGTGCACAAGGTCTGCGCGGAGGCGTGGACCGAGCAGCACTCCCGCAAGGCGGTGGCGTGATGGTGCGCGCTCCGCTGGTCAATTTCCGCCGGTTCCAGATCACCGCGCCGTGGCCGGTGGTGTGGACGGCTACCGGCCTGTTCCTGTTGTTCCGCCTGGTCGTGGCGGTGGTGCGTCTCGCCGGGTTCGCGGTGAAGCGCTGGCGGGCCTGGCCGGTCGTCGCCCTGGTCCTAGTCGCCGTCGATGTCTACGGGGATCACGGGTGGTGGCCCCACCTCCTGGTCCTCGGCGTGCTCGCCGCTGGGGGCGGTGTGTGGTGGTGGCGTGCCCGGGACTCGTTCCACCGCCTGGTCGTTCTGCGGTTGGTGTCGTGGTGGCGGCGGTTGTGGGTGTATCGGCGTCAGTGGCACGAGGTCATGTCGCTGTGTGGGCTGGTGAAGAAGTACGACGGTGGCGAGAAGGTCCCGGCGCTGCTGTCGGTGCGCTGCTCCTACGCCACCGATGAGCTGGTGGTGCGGATGCCGAAGGGTCAGAACCCGGAGGTGTACCAGAAGGCGGCGCGGGATCTGGCGTACTCGTTCGGTACCCGTCACTGCCGGGTGTTCTCCGGTCGTCGCACCGCCGCTCCGCACCGTTCGGGCCGCCTCGCGTGGCTGCTGCGCATGGTCGACCGGGTCCGCTTCCGGGACCGGCCGCGTCATGTGTGGTTGGTGTTCATCCGCCGTGACCCACTGACCCGGGTCGTCTCCCCGCTGCCCGTGCCAACCCGGCCGGACTTCACGGCGCTGCCGCTCGGGCTGCGGGAGGACCTGGCCGTCTACTGCCTGCGGCTGCTCGCCACCCACGTCCTCATCGGTGGCGCGACCCGAATGGGCAAGGGTTCGGTGATCTGGTCGCTCATCCGTTCGCTTGCCGCCGGTATCCGCTCGGGCCTGGTGCGGGTGTGGGCGATCGACCCGAAGGGCGGCATGGAACTGGCGATCGGGCGGCCGTTGTTCTCCCGTTACGTCGATGACGACTGGCACCGCATGGCCGACCTCCTCGATGACGCTGTGGCTCGGATGCGGGCGCGTCAGCAGATCCTGCGGGGCAAGGCCCGGGTCCACACGCCGACGGTGGATGAACCGTTGATCGTCGTCGTCATCGATGAGATCGCCGCCCTGCTGGCGTATCTGCCTGACAGCGAGATCCGCAACCGGATCGCGCAATCGCTGGGGTTGCTGCTGTCCCAGGGCGCCGGCCTGGGTGTTCTGGTCGTCGCCGCCACCCAGGACCCCCGCAAGGAAGTCGTGACCGTTCGGGACCTGTTCCCCACCCGCATCGCCCTCGGCCTAACCGAACGTGGCCACGTCGATCTGCTCCTCGGTGACGGCGCCCGCGACCGCGGAGCCCTCGCCGATCAGATCCCGCTCTCGGGTAAGGGCGTCGCCTACGTCCTGCTGGATGACCAGCCTGAACCGGCCCGGGTGCGGTTCTCCTTCATCTCCGACGAGGTGATCCGCGACATGGCCGCCACGTTCCCCGCCCCGGCCGAGGTCCAGCCCGAACC
>NZ_SMJY01000297.1:0-4998 GCF_004348355.1 Micromonospora sp. KC721
GCTCCGGCTCGCCCAGCCCGCGCGCCACCACCCCCCGCGCCACCAGCGCGAACCCACGCCCCCAGTCGTCGGAGACCTCGGCGAAGTCCCGGTACGCCCGCCGCGCCGCCCGGTCCGCCTCGGCGATCTCCCCCAACTCGGCCGCGGCGAACGCCTCGACGGCGCGCAGCGTGCCGACCGCCCACGCCTCGCCGACCCGCTCGCCGAAGGGGAGGAACACCCCGGCCAGCCGGCACGCCTCCCGGAGCCGACCGGCGAGCAGCCGGGCGAAGGCGGTGGTGCCGCGCAACCAGGCCCGGCCGTACGGGTCTCTCAGCTCGGCGAAGAGCCGGGCGGCCCGGCCGAGCACCGCGTCGGTGCCGGCGAAGTCACCCCGGGTGGTGGTGACCCAGGCCAGGTTCTGCAACGACCACGCCTGCCCACGCGGGTCCTGCGCGGCGAGACTCACCTGGTACGACGCGGCAAGCCGGCTGCTGGCCTGGCCGAGCCGGCCGGCGATGAAGTCGGCCATGCCGAGCCGGCGCATCGCCGAGGCGCGCAGCGTGGGCAGGCCGCCGGCGGTGGCCACCTGCAACGCCTCCTGCCAGGCGGCCGTCGCCCGGCCCTGGTCGCCGAGAGCCTGGTGGGCCTGCCCGGCGAGCAGCAGGGCGCTGGTCCGCACGACCGCCTCGTCCCCGGCGTTGGCGGCGATCTTCTCGGCGAAGGCGAGCGCGTCGCCCGGCCGCCCGACCTGCAGCAGTGCCCGGGCATGCACCACCCGGTCGGCCGCGGGCACCCCGTCGCCGGCCAACTCGGCGGCCCGCTCGGCGTACTCGACAGCCAGGGCCGGCTCCCCGGCCTGAAGCGCCCGGCGGGCGGCTCGGCCCAGCGCGGCCACGCCCAGTCCGGCGACGGTCCGGGCCGGCGCGTCGGGACGCAGCTTGACCGCGTCGGCGAGTGCCGCGGCCCGCGCCACATGCTCGGCGACGAAGTCGTCGCGGGCCGCGTCGGTGAACCCGCCGGGCGGGGTGCCGGTGACGCCGGGAGCCGCCCAGCGGGCCAGCGCGGCGTGCCGTTCGGCCAGTTCGGCCTTGCTGACCCCGGCGTACGCGGCCTCCCGCATCAGCGGGGTGGCGAAGGCGTAACCGGCGCGGGTGCGGTGCAGCATCCGCCGCTGCAGCAACTCCTCGACGGCCCGCGTCAGCTCCACGGCGGCGACCGCGGCGGGCCGGCCGCCGAACCCGGCCCGCTGCTCGCGCAGCGCCTCCAGTGCCCCGTCCGGCACGGCGTCGCCGACCACCGCGGCGTCGCGCAGGACCGAGCGGGCGTCCGGTGGCAACGCGTCGATCCGGGCCGCGAGGACGGCCGCCAGGTCGCGGGAGAGCAGCCGGCTGCCCAGCGAGCCGGGCGCCAGCCGCCAGCCGCCGGGGCCGCCGCGCCGCTCGGCGTACGCGGTGAGCGCGCCCCGCTCCATCAGCAGGGTGACCAGCTCGGCCAGGTAGAACGGGTTGCCCTGGGCGGTGGCCAGCAACCGGTCCGCGTCGGCCTGGGGCAGCTTCCCACCGTTCAGGTAGCTGGTAAGCAGCCGGGCGGCGTCCGCGCCGCGCAGCGGCGGCAGCGCGTGCACCTCGGCGTCGGCGACGCGGGTCAGCGCGCCGGCGGTGCGGACCAGCTCCGGGCGGCCGAGCAGCAGCACCAACACCGGGCCGGTGAGCCGGGAGAGGGCCAGCCCGAGCGCGCTGATCGTCTCGGCGGTCGCGTCGTGCAGGTCGTCGACGATCATCACCAGCGGTGTCTCGCCGGCCAGCGCACTGAGCAGACCAGCCACCGCGTTCGGCACGGCTTCGGCGTCGGCCTGGGTGCTGCCGGCGCTCCACTCCCCGTGGTCGGTGGCGGCGCCCGTCCCGGTGGGCAGCTCCGCGTACCCGAGCAGGGCCAGCAGCTGGTCGGTGGCGAGCGGGCCGCCGCCGCGCTGCCCGAGCCGCTGACCGAGCCGGCGCAGCCGTTCCTCCACGGCGGGGCGGGTCAGCGCGGTGGACGTGTCGCTGGGCAGGCCGACCGCGGCCCGGACCAGGTCGGCGAGGGGGGCGAGCCGGCGGCGTTCACCGAAGGCCGCGCAGCGTACCGAGAGCACCCGGGCACCGGTGTGCGCGGCGTACCGGCCGGCGCCGACGTCGTACCCGGCGGCGAGGCGTTCCACCTCGGCGGCGAAGCGGGACTTGCCGATGCCCGCCTCGGCGGTCATCAGCAGCACCCGGGGTTCGCTGCGGTCGATGACCTCGGCGAGCCGGCCGGCGACCCGACCGATCTCGGTTTCCCGGCCCACGAAGGGCGCCTCGTCGCCGAGGCCGGAGCGGGTGCCCGGGGCGTCCAGGAGGCCGAGCAGCTCGTACGCCTCGACCGGTTCGCGTTTGCCCTTGAGCCGCAGTGGGCGCAGCGCCCGCCAGGAGGCGACGTGCCGGGTGGCGGCGGAGGTACGGGCACCGGCGTAGACGGCCCCGACGGCGGCGGCGTCGGCCAGCCGGGCGGCGGTGTTCACCGTGTCGCCGATGACGGTGTACTCGATGGCGGCCTGGATGCCGGCGATGACGTCGCCGGTGTTCAGCCCGACCCGCAGGCCGAGCGGGGCACCGCCGCCCCGTTCGTCGTCGAGCACCCGGCGGACGGCCCGCTGCATCGACAGCGCGGCGCGGACGGCGCGTTCCGCGTCGTCCTCGTGGGCGACGGGTGCCCCGAAGACCGCCATGATGCCGTCGCCGGTGAGCTTGTCGACGTGCCCGCCGAAGGTCTTGACCGCACCGGCGAGGGCGGCGAGCACCCGGTCGGTGACCGCACCGACCCGTTCCGGGTCGAGGTCCTCCGACCAGGAGGTGAAGTCCGACAGGTCGCCGAAGAGCACGGTGACCACCCGGCGCTCGGCGGTGGGCAGGCTCGCGGCGGCCGGCAGGGCCGCGCCGCAGTTGTGGCAGAACCGCGCCCCCGGGACGGCCAGCGTGCCGCAGACCGGGCAGGTCACGGCTGCTCCACCCCGAGGTGTTCCAGCTGGGCGCGGACCGACCACTCGGCGGCCCACCACAGCGACCGGTCGACGTCGGCGTACACGGCCGCGACGACCTCGGCGGCGGTGCGGGCACCGGCGGCGACCGCGGCGCGGACCTGGTCGAGTCGGGCCCGGCGGTGGGCCAGGTAGAACTCGGCCGCCGCGCCGCAGTCGGCCAGGGCCGGGCCGTGCCCGGGCAGCACCGGGATCCCCCGGTACGTGGTGAGCAGTTCCAGGCTGGCGAGGTAGTCGCCGAGGTGCCCGTCGGGGTGGGCGACCACGGTGGTGCCGCGGCCGAGGATGGTGTCGCCGGTGAGAACGACCTGCTCGTCGCCGCGCCGGGCGAGGAAGCAGACGGAGTCGCCGGTGTGGCCGGGGGTGGGTACCAGGCGGATGCCGAGGCCGGCCACGTCGAGCGGGTACCCGTCGGTCAGCGGGTCGCCGCCGATGGTGTGCGCCGGGTCGGCGGCCCGGACGGGCACCCCGTCGAGCCGCCCGGCCAGCGGCGCTGCGCCCTCGGTGTGGTCGGGGTGCCCGTGAGTGATCAGCACCGCGCCGATCGGGCCGTGCGCGACGATCCGGTCGAGGTGGCCCTCATCCGCCGGCCCGGGGTCGACCACCACGGCGGGTGCCCCGGGGGCGGCCCGCAGGACCCAGGTGTTGGTGCCGTCGAGGGTCATCGGGCCGGGGTTGGGCGCGCGCAGCAGCGTCACCCACTCCGGCAGCGCGTCGGCGAGCGCCGCCGCCGGCACGGTCAGATGCCCGGTCATGGCTGCGATCGTACGACCCTGCCCGCCACTCCCCGCGATCTTGCTCAGTCCGGCCGGCGTTTGTGCTTCTTCGTGCCTCTTCGTCCGGCACCGGCGGTGGGCGGATCGCGGGGGGTGGCGGGCGACGCTCAGGCGACCTCGACGATGACGTCGATCTCGACCGGCGCGTCCAGCGGCAGCTCGGCGACCCCGACCGCGGAACGGGCGTGCCGACCGGCCTCTCCGAAAACCGCGCCGAACAGGTCGGACGCGCCGTTGACCACGCCGGGCTGGCCGGTGAAGCCGGGCGCGCTCGCCACGAAGCCGGTCAACTTTACGATCTTGACGACGTTCTCCAGGCCGACCAGCGCATCCACGGCGGCGAGGGCGTTCAGCGCGCAGCGCGCGGCCAGGTCCTTGGCCTGCTCGGCGGAGATCCCGGCACCAACCTTGCCCGTGGCGAGCATCTTGCCCTCGGCCACTGGCACCTGGCCGGAGACGTAGACGTGCTGCCCGGACTGCACCGCCGGGACGTAGCTGCCCGCCGGCGAAGCGACCTCGGGCAGGGTCAGACCGAGCTCGGCGAGCTTGGCGTGTGGACCGTTGCTCATGCCTTGGGCCGCTTCAGGTACGCGACGAGCTGCTCCGGGTTCGGACCGGGAACCACGGAGACCAGCTCCCAACCGTCCTCGCCCCAGTTGTCGAGGATCTGCTTGGTCGCGTGGACCAGCAGCGGGACCGTGGCGTATTCCCACTTCTGCATCGGTGGAAGGCTCCCTTGCCTGACGTGGACGTGTTACCGGCACAGCCTACGGTCCGGGCGACGGGCGGGGCGCGGGACGCTGTTCCGGTGTCGCCGGCGCCTCGCCGCACGGTCCCTCGTGGTCGTACGGCTGCGGGCAGCGGGAGCGGTCGGGCAACAGCAGGTCGCAGAAGACCCGGTGCCGGTTGTTCTGGTCGTCGGCGGTGGAGACGGTGGTCTCCCCGGCGTCCAGCTCGGCCAGGAAGCTGAGCGAGGTGGCCACCGTGCCGGCCAGCGCGGTCGCCGCGGCGAGGTCGGCCACCCGGATCGGCAGGTGGATGACGTAGCCGGGCTCCTCCTCGTCCCGGGCGCGGTCACTGGAACTGTTCAGGATACGCAGCACCTCGTGCGGTTCGGCGTGCCGCCGGTAGGACCGCTCGTTGACCGGCAGCCCACCGACCGGGGTGCCCGCGTCACCCCGGCCACCG
>NZ_SMJY01000298.1:0-4916 GCF_004348355.1 Micromonospora sp. KC721
GGGTGGTCCGCTCCACCGGCGTGTGCACCGAACAGCTCGTGCTGGAACCGGTCACCGTCACCCTCGCCGCGCCGCTGGGCACCCGGCCGGTGCTCGACGTGCTCACCGGACGGGTGCTCACCGAACAGCCGCACTGAGTACGGTGCGGCGCCAGCGGCCGTGGTGGGCCGGCAACCGGATCCCGGGCGCCGCCGGGGGAGCGGCTCAGGGCAGGGGGACCGGGAGCTCGATGCCGTCCAGGGCGTGCCCGCACGGGCAGTCCCGGCTGGCCGGCAGCGCCGCCACGGCGTCCAGCAGCACCCCGCGCAGCCGGTCGGTGTTCTCCGCGAACACCCGGAACACCTCCGCCTGGGTGACCGACTCGCCGGCCGTGACGCCCGCGTCCAAATCGGTGACGAGCGCGATCGAGGTGTAGCAGAGGGCCAGCTCGCGGGCGAGCACCGCCTCCGGATGCCCGGTCATGTTGACCACCGTGCCGCCCATCGAGGCGTACCAGCGGGACTCGGCGCGGGTGGAGAAGCGCGGCCCCTCGACCACCACCACCGTGCCACCGTCCACCGCCGGCACGTCCCGTCCGGCCGCCGCCGCGAGCAGCGTACGCCGCCCGACCGGGCAGTACGGGTCGGCGAACGAGACGTGCACCGCACCCCGGTCGTAGTAGGTCTGGCTGCGTCCGGTGGTCCGGTCGATCAGCTGGTCCGGCACCACGAAGGTGCCCGGACCCAACTCGGGCCGGAGCCCGCCCACCGCGCAGGGGGCGAGCACCTGACGCACCCCGAGGGACCGCAGCGCCCACAGGTTGGCCCGGTATGGGATCAGGTGCGGCGGGTGCCGGTGGTCCCGGCCGTGCCGGGGGAGGAACGCCACCCGGCGACCGCCCACCTCGGCGATGGTGACCGGGTCCGAGGCAGGCCCGTACGGCGTGTCCACCTCGTACGCGGTCGCGCCGTCGAGCAACGCGTACAGGCCCGATCCGCCGATCACCGCGATGTCCGCCGTAGGGCTCAACGGTCCTCCTCTGTCGCCGCTCGATCATCCGCCGCTCAGACCTTAGCCACCGCCCCGGGCGCAAGCTATGGTGCCAGGCATGGCGGTGACAGCACGGACCCACGGCGACGCCCCGTTACCCGACCCGGCGCGCGGGTGACGATGTCCGAGATGCAGGAGGAGGGACGCGCGATCGGCGGTCGAGCCACGGAGTCGATGACAGGGCGGCTGCTTGTCGCGACTCCGGCCCTGAAGGACCCGAACTTCGACCGTACGGTGGTGCTGCTGGTGGCCCACGAGGCCGGCGGGGCGCTCGGCGTGGTGCTCAACCGGGCCACCGAGGTCCCGGTGGCCGACGTCCTGGGCGGCTGGAGCGACCTGGCCCGCCACCCCGCGGTGCTCTTCGAGGGCGGCCCCGTCCAGCCGGACTCGGCGATCTGCCTGGCCCGGATGCGGCACCCGATCCGCCGCCTGAAGGGTTTCCAGACGATCTCCGGCGCGGTCGGCACGATCGACCTGTCGGTGGATCCGGAGAAGCTGCGCGACAGCATCGGCAGCATCCGGGTCTTCGCCGGCTACTCGGGCTGGGGCGCCGGCCAGTTGGAGCAGGAGATCGAGGACGGCTCGTGGTTCGTCTTCGACGCCCTGCCCGGCGACGCGTTCGTCGACCGGCCCGACGACCTGTGGCCGATGGTGCTGCGCCGGCAGGGCGGGATGATGGCGGCGGTCGCCCACTTCCCGCCCGACGTGGCGTTGAACTGAGCGCCGGGGAGGGGTACCCCCGCGAGATGACCATCGCGGGGGCCGTGTGTATAGTTCTCTGCGTGCCCGGGACGCCGGGGACGAGCAAGGGGCCGTGGCGCAGCTGGTAGCGCACCACACTGGCAGTGTGGGGGTCAGGGGTTCGAGTCCCCTCGGCTCCACCCTTGCGAAACGCCCGGGTGAGGGACACGATCCCCCACCAGGGCGTTTTTCGTTTCCGCCGTTCTCGGGGCGCTACGTGCCAGATCCGGCGCTGGCCGTGCCTCTCGCCTCTTCGATCAGTGCGTCCAGGGCGGCGGCGATGGCGTGATCGCGGTCACGGGTGGCGTGCTGGTAGATCATGGCGGCGCGGGTGCTGGAATGCCCGATGCGCGCCATCAACTCTTTGGGCGTCGCGCCGCTCTGGGTCGACCATGTGCTGCCAGTGTGCCGTAGGTCGATGCGGCATTAGGCTAGCAACGAATATGGTTTCCGCATAAAGGCGGGGCGTCGACGCGGCAGATTTTCCAGCCGCCATCGATGCCCCGCTCTTGCGTTTCCTGAAAGCGCCATTCGTGCTGGCTGCCCTTCATGAAAGTTGCGCTACCGGTTGTCGGGTCAATCAGCGTAAATTGGAAGGAAATGAGCGCAGACACCGTGCCTTCCGAATCGAGCGGCTTCCAATCGGCGGATTCCACCTTGGCATCCGTGAGTCATTTTCATCGTGGGTAGCGGGCGTCCTCGGCGGCTTCGAGGACGAGGATGGCCTGCACGATCGCGGTGGCGCGGTGGGGGCAGACCTCGAGGTGTCCGGGCCGACAGGGGCAGTTCCCTTCATCTCGACGTCACGGCTTGACATGAAGTTAAGTTGAGGTTCTAGGCTGGCCGTATGGCAGAGACCATCACAATTATCGGAACCGGCAACATCGGAACAGCGGTGGCACGCCGGCTACTCGACGCGGGCCGCGAGGTGGTGGTGTGGAACCGCACTCAGCACCGGCTCACCGGTCTGGTGGAGGCGGGTGCTCGGCCCGTCGACTCGGTCGCTGCGGCCGTGTCGTCGAGCGATCTCGTCCTGCTCACCCTCACCGACTACCGCGCGGTCGCCGACTGCCTGGCCGCCATGCACCCGGACCAGGCCGGGCGGACCATTGTCGCGTTGTGCACCGGCACACCGGGGGAGGCGCAGACGACGGCCGAGCTCGTCGCCGGCATGGGCGCTCGGTATCTTGACGCGGGCGTCCAGGCCTCGCCGGAGACGATCGGCACTGACAGGGCCACCATCCTGTACGGCGGTGACCGTGCCGCGTACGAGCTTCACCTTGACACCTTGCGCCTGCTCAGTCCGCCCCGCTTCGTCGGGGACGCGCCAGCGGCCGCCGCGATCTGGGATCTGGCCCTCTTCGGCGTCTGGTACGACGCACAACTGGGCCTGCTTCGCGCTCTCGACACCGTACGCGCCGCCGGCATCGACATCACCGACTTCGCCCGGACTGCCGGTACACAACTCGGCCACGTGGTCAACTCGGCCCCGGCCACCGCGATCGAGCTTCTCGAAGCTGACTATCCGCCCGGCCCGGCCAACCTCGGCGAGCACCTCACCGTGCTCCGTCACCTCATCGAACAACGTTCCGGCAGCCCGCTCGGCGACGGCGGCCTTCCGATCGTGGCAGCGCGGATCGAGGCGCTCCTCGCTGACAACCGCTCAGGCGAGGGTCTCACCGCCGTCGTCGATCGACGAGAAGTCCCATAGGAGGCCGGACGACCTGCCTCGATCCGGCTCCGGCGTCTCGGCGAGCACCCCTGCGGACCTCGGGGCCAGGTCACCCACCAGATAGCGAGTTCCTCCGCATCGTTGCGGTGACAACCGCACTGCCGGTGGCGACCCGTGAGGAAGCCCGCCACCGGCATGACATGCCCAGCCGTACGCAGGTCAGGCACGTGCAGGGCCGCCACCCAAGGCGTCGCGAGCTACTACCGCCAGCCGACGTCCTGCGCGATTCGACAAGCACGAAAGGAATAGCCTACAGATGTCCCGGTCAACTACCCAGTTGGCAGATGGCCCGATTCTTCTCCGTAACACCATGCGCATCAAGGAGGGTCACCTCGAAAAATATCGAGACGCAGTTCGTTCTGCTGTTGACTTCGTAAGAGAGCACGGCCCGCAACTCATGGTTGAAGTGTTCATTGACGAAGCCAACCTACGCGCCCACAGCTTCCAGCTCTACCTCGACTCTGCCGCAGTGCTGAAGCATTGGCAGCTCGCCGATCCATACATCCAAGAGGTCATGGAACACTGCTCCGTGGAGGCGCTTGACGTTTACGGGCAGCCCAGCAAGGAAGTCATGGACGGCCTAACGCAAAATGGTGCGGCTTCGCTCGTGGTTACCCCACATCTAACAGGCTTTTTCCGTAACCGCTGATCGACGCCTTTCAGGGCGTCCCGTCAATTTCGTCGCACGGACGCCCTACACCGCGAGGACCATGTCCGAGATTCCCCCGACCCCGGAAGCAGGAGGCTTTCGATCATGCTCTGCTGGAGCTGACGGAACGTATCCGGGGCAGCACCGATAAGATACCCGATGAGCTGCGGAACGTGCGATGCGTTTATACCGGAAGTCGGACCATGGCGGTCGGGCCGGGCAACTTCACCTCGGAGCGGGCGCCGCCTGCGGACCGCGTCAGCTGACACCCGTCACGGCGTTATGCCGGCGTCCGCCCGAGCCAGCCCGTACGCGCGGATCATCGTCTTTACTTTCGCAAGCTCGGCGCGTACAGCGCGTGCCTCCATGAGAAGTTCGGATTGGCGGCTGTCGCACCGGCAGCGCCGGATGCCCAGCTCGCCGTCGGAGCCGTTGAACACGGCCAGGAGGTAGGCGTGTGCGGCGGGAACCGCCGGATGGTTCAACGCCTGATCCGTGCCGATGGCGGCCAGTGGACCGAGGTGAAGGCAGGGACAACGGCCGGTTGAGTCAGACGTGCCAGATCCGTGCCAGTACGGCCGGTCGATGGCGGGTAGTAGCGAGGAGTCAAGGGCGTACCGCCTATCGCTGTGCCACCCTGACTGGCCAGGGTGGCGGCGGGAATGACAATGTCCCCGCCCGGAACGGACGGGGACATTGTCATGTCGGTCGGTCACGAGTCGCGTCGAGCGCCACCCCGCCCCCGCTGGCGGCGGGGACGGGGCG
>NZ_SMJY01000299.1:0-4869 GCF_004348355.1 Micromonospora sp. KC721
CCCCCACCCTCTGCCGATCTTGGGAGGCGGTGGCCCCCTGGAAGGGCCGAAGAATTCCACGATCACGCTGTGAGGGTCGGCCGACGCCGGGGAGGGGGGAATGGTGCTTCAGTGGGGGGATGTTGGCAAATGTCTGGATTTGCGCTGTGTGCGGGGTGGGCCGCCAGTGCCGCTGGTGAGCAGGCACGATCGCGTGGGAGGCGTGCCAAGATGGGCGACGTGACCGCCGCCAGCCTCCCGTCCATTCTCCTCGTTCTCGGCGACGAGGAGCTGCTCGCCACGCGAGCGGTGACCGAAGCCGTGGCGCGGGCCCGCAGTGTCGACCCCGACGCGGACGTCCGGGAGTACCAGGCGGGGTCGCTGACCCCCGGCGAGGTCGCCGAGATGCTCAGCCCTTCGCTCTTCGGCGGTCGCCGGCTGCTCGTGCTCCGAGCCGGCCAGGACGCCCGCAAGGATCTGGTCACCGAGCTACTCGGGTACGCGAAGAACCCTGATCCGGACGTGCAGCTGGTGGTTCTGCACCTGGGTGGGGCGAAGGGCAAGGCGTTCGCCGACGGACTGAAGGCGGCCGGCGCCACCGTCGTGCCCGCGGCGAAGCTCAAGGGCCACCGCGAGCGGGTCTCCTTCGTCCGCGACGAGATTCGCCGGGGCGGTGGCGTCTGCTCCGAGGACGCGGCCGAGGCGTTGATCGCGGCTGTCGGCGCCGATCTGCGCGAACTGGCCGCCGCCTGCTCCCAACTGCTCGCCGACACCGACGGGCGGATCGGCGCGGACACCGTCGCGCGGTACTACAAGGGCCGGGTCGAGGTGACCGGCTTCACCGTGGCCGACGCGACCATGATCGGGGACGTCCCGGCGGCGCTGGAGGCGTTGCGCTGGGCGCTGCACGTCGGGGTCGACCCGGTGCCGATCGCGGACGCCCTGGCCGACGGGGTCCGTACCGTGGCCCGGGTGGCTGCCGCCGGGCGCGGTGATCCGTACCAGCTGGCCAGCAGCCTCGGCATGCCGCCCTGGAAGATCAAGAATGCCCAGCAGCGGGCCCGGGGTTGGACCCCGGAGGGCCTGGTCGAGGCGATGCGAGCCGCCGCCGAGTGCAACGCCGCGGTCAAGGGTGGCGCCGACGACCGGGCGTACGCCCTGGAGAAGGCGGTCTTCTCCGTCGCGGCCGCCCGGCGGGGCGGTGCCCGGTGAACGGCCCCACCCGAACGGCGTGGCGCACCGTGCCGACCGAGGCGGAGCGGTACCGGCCGCTCTACGCCCGGGTGCTCGGACTGCGCGTCGTCAACCCGGGTGGGGTGCTCTGCTTCGTCTTCTTCGAAGGTGCCGTGGCGCTCGCCGTGCTGCTCGCCCTGGCCGAGCTGGTCAGCTGGTGGGCCGTACCGGCGCTGCCCCTGGCCGTGGCGACGATGGTCAAGCTCAACGACCTGGTGGCCGAACGGGTGGTCCGCTCGGCGGCGCTGGTACCGGAACAGGAGCGCGACCGGTTCCGCCGGCAGGTGGAGCCGGTGGTCGGGCGAGCTCGGGTGCCCCGGACGGTTGCCGGCGTCCTTGTCGCCGAATGGCCTCACGGCCCGGTACGGGAACACCGGTCCGACGCGCAGCGCCCACCGGACGGCGCGCGGCGCCAGCCGGAGACGGTACGCAAAGCCACGGCACCCGGCGGGCCCCCGCACCCACCCTGACCGGGCGGCGATGCGGACAGCCGGAAGCCCCGGGCAGTGCCCGGGGCTTCCGGTCAGGTTTGAGTCGCTCGGTCAGACCGAGAGCGAGTCGACGCGCTTGGCGATCGCCGACTTCCGGTTCGCCGCCTGGTTGGCGTGGATGACACCCTTGCTGGCGGCCTTGTCCAGCTTTCGGGCGGCCTCACGCATGAGGACGGTGGCCTTCTCGGCGTCGCCGGCCTCCGCAGCCTCGTGGAACTTCCGGACGGCGGTCTTCAGCGACGACTTGACCGACTTGTTACGCAGCCGGCGCTTCTCGTTCTGCCGGTTGCGCTTGATCTGGGATTTGATGTTCGCCACGCGACAGCCTCGTCTTGATAGCTCGGTTTGGTCTGCTTGTGCGCGCGACGAGCATGCGTCATCGCTGCGCGAAAAGCCAGGTTACCAGGTCCGCCGGGACGAACCAAAACGACTCAGGTGTGGCCCGCGACCCGCCGGGCTGGCCGCCCCGGGCCGGCGGTGGGGTCTGGGAGACTGCCAGGCCATGAGGACCGACGATTTCTGGCAGCTGATCGACCGGGCGCGGGCCGGTGGCGGGGGCGAACCCGACGCGGTCGCCGCCCGCGCGGTCGCGCTGCTCGCCGAGCGGGATCCCGAGGAGATCGTCGGGTACGCCCACCACCAGCGGCGGGTATTGGCCGCGTCGCACCGGGTCGACCTGTGGGGCGCCGCGTACCTGATCAACGGGGGCGTCTCCGATGACGGCTTCGCCTCCTTCCGTGGTTGGCTGATGACCCAGGGGCGGGTGGTTTTCGCCCGGGCGGTCGCCGACCCCGACTCGCTCGCGGAGCTGCCCCGGGTCCGGGCCGCCGCGCTCAGCGGCGAGGAGTTCGCCTGCGAACCGATGCTGACGGTGCCCTGGGCGGCGTACCGCAGGGCCACCGCGACCGAGTTGCCGGCCGAGCGCGACCCGGTCGCGGTGCCGGACCTCAACGACTTCTGGGACTTCGACGACGAAGAGGAGGCCCGCCGCCGGCTGCCCCGACTGGCCACCCTCTTCGTCGAGCCGCCCGCGGAGTGACCGGGCCTCGGCAGCGAAGTGACGGGCTCGCCCGCGGAGCAAGCGGCCGCCCGCGGAGTGACCGGGCCGGCGGCCGGATGAGTGGCTGACCGCCAGGTGGGCGACCGGCGACCGGTGCGTGGCCGGCAGCCCAGGAGTGAGCGGACCGCGTCCGAAGCGACGTGGGAGCATAGAGGGGGCCGGCGGCGTGCCGGCCCGCTCACGTCAGCCGACCAGAACGGACCGCTGTGCCACCGACGCTCGATCCCGGCGCGAACGCTCCTGGTGCCACCGACCCGGCGCGGATCAGGAACTTCTGCATCATCGCCCACATCGACCACGGGAAGTCGACCCTGGCCGACCGGATGTTGCAGCTCACCGGCGTGGTCGATCCCCGGCAGATGCGCGCGCAGTACCTCGACCGGATGGACATCGAGCGCGAGCGCGGCATCACCATCAAGAGTCAGGCCGTCCGGATGCCGTGGACGATCCGTGAGGGTGACCGGGCCGGTGAGACCGCCGTGCTCAACATGATCGACACTCCGGGACACGTCGACTTCACCTACGAGGTGTCCCGCTCGTTGGCCGCCTGCGAGGGCGCGGTCCTGCTGGTCGACGCCGCGCAGGGCATCGAGGCGCAGACGCTGGCGAACCTCTATCTGGCGCTCGAGAACGACCTGCGCATCATCCCGGTGCTCAACAAGATCGACCTGCCGGCCGCCCAGCCTGAGAAGTACGCCGAGGAACTGGCGCACCTGATCGGTGGTGACCCGGCGGACTGCATCAGGGTCTCCGGCAAGACTGGCGAGGGTGTGCCGTACCTGCTCGACGAGATCGTCCGGCAGTTCGTACCGCCGGTCGGCGACGCCGCCGCCCCGGCCCGGGCGATGATCTTCGACTCGGTCTACGACGTCTACCGCGGCGTGGTCACCTACGTCCGGGTGATCGACGGGCGGATCAGCGCCCGTGACCGGATCAAGATGATGTCCACCGCCGCGGTGCACGAGCTGCTGGAGATCGGCGTCATCTCCCCGGAGATGGTCAAGGCCGACGCCCTCGGCGTCGGTGAGGTGGGCTACCTGATCACCGGCGTGAAGGACGTCCGCCAGTCCCGGGTGGGTGACACGATCACCATCAACTCGCGGCCGGCGAAGGAGGCCCTGGGCGGCTACAAGGACCCGAAGCCGATGGTCTACTCCGGCCTCTACCCGATCGACGGATCCGACTACCCCAACCTCCGTGAGGCGCTGGACAAGCTCAAGCTCAACGACGCCGCGCTGGACTACGAGCCAGAGACCTCCGGCGCGCTCGGCTTCGGCTTCCGCTGCGGCTTCCTCGGCCTGCTGCACCTGGAGATCATCCGGGAGCGGCTGGAGCGGGAGTACAACCTCGACCTGATCTCCACCGCCCCCAACGTGGTCTACCGGGCCATCACGGAGGACGGGCAGGAGATCGTGGTGACCAACCCGAGCGAGTACCCCACCGGCAAGATCGCCGAGGTGTACGAGCCGGTCGTGCGGGCCACCGTACTCACCCCGAACGACTACGTCGGCGCGGTGATGGAACTCTGCCAGGGCCGGCGGGGCAGCCTGCTCGGCATGGACTACCTCTCGGCGGACCGGGTCGAGCTGCGGTACACGCTGCCCCTCGCGGAGATCATCTTCGACTTCTTCGACCAGCTCAAGAGCCGTACCAAGGGTTACGCCTCACTGGACTACGAGCCCTCCGGCGAGCAGGCGTCCGATCTGGTCAAGGTGGACATCCTGTTGCACGGCGAGCCGGTGGACGCGTTCAGCGCGATCGTGCACAAGGACAAGGCCTACAACTACGGCACCACCATCGCCGCGAAGCTGCGCAACCTGATCCCGCGCCAGCAGTTCGAGGTACCGATCCAGGCGGCCATCGGCAGCCGGGTGATCGCCCGGGAAACCATCCGCGCCATCCGCAAGGACGTCCTCGCCAAGTGCTACGGCGGTGACATCAGCCGTAAGCGCAAGCTGCTGGAGAAGCAGAAGGAAGGCAAGAAGCGGATGAAGATGGTCGGTCGGGTGGAGGTCCCGCAGGAGGCATTCATCGCCGCCCTCTCCTCCGACTCCGGGGACGGCAAGGCGCCCGGAAAGAAGTAGCCAGGCACACGGAGTCCATGGC
>NZ_SMJY01000029.1:0-41091 GCF_004348355.1 Micromonospora sp. KC721
CGACGGCCTCGCGCAGCAGCGTCGCCAACCGTTCCCGGGCCGCCTCCCGGTTGGCGAGCTGGGCCCGGTGTTCGCTGGCGGCGATGGTGAGCACCCCGTCCACCAGTCGCCCGGCCAGCCGGTCCATGGCGCGGGCCCGCAGCGTCGGCGGCAGGCTGGTGGTGGCGGCCAGGTCGAAACTCAACTCCACCCGCGAGTCGGTGGTGTTGACCCCCTGCCCACCCGGACCGGACGATCGGGAGAAGCGTTCCCGCAGTTCGGCGGAGGGAACGACCCACCGGTCGGTCACCCGCAGTCCATCGTCCACAGGGTCAGGCTAGCGCCCCGGCACGCCGGCCTTGGTGGTAGCGGTCGGAGAGGGGCTGGGGGCCGGCTCGGCGCGCTCGTGGCCAGGGCCGACCGCGGCGTACGCGACGGCACCGACGAGCAGTAGCGCGATCACCCCCACCTTGGTGGTGACCGCCCGGACCAGCAGCCATGCCGTCCGGCGGGCGCCGGGCACCGCCTTCTTGGCGGCCTTGTAGTCGGTCCAGCCACGCTTGGCCCGGGCGTACTGCACGCCCACGCCCCAGCCGAGGAAGAGTCCCACCGCGAGCAGGACCGCAACGAGAGGAAGCTCCACCCACGCCAGTATCCACACCGACCGTGATATTTCTATCGTCCGATGGTCCCACGCCGCATATTTGACACTTATGCCCTTACGGCCGGCCTACGGGTTGTCCGTCCCATTCAACCGCCTTTACCGATGAGGGTGTCCGCGGTCTGCTGCACCTGGTCGATCGGGATGGCGAAGCCGATGCCGATGGAGCCGTTGCCGTCGATGGTGGCGATCGCGGTGTTCACCCCGACCACCTCGCCCCGGGCGTTCACCAGCGGGCCGCCCGAGTTGCCCGGATTGATGGACGCATCGGTCTGCACCGCGCTGCGACGGTTGGTGCCCAGGCGTACCTGACGGTCCAGCGCGCTGACGATGCCCGCGGTGACCGTGCCGGGCAGCCCGAGCGGCGAGCCGACCGCCAGCACCGGCTCCCCCACCCGGGTCGAGCGGGGCTTGGCCAGCGGCAGCGGCGCGAGCCCGGCGTCCGTCGGCACCTTCAACACCGCCAGGTCGCTGGCCGGTTCCCGGCCGACCACCTCGGCGGCGTAGCGGCGGCCGTCGGGCAACTCCACGGTCACCGTGCCACCACCCCCCTTGGCCAGGATGTGGTCGTTGGTGATGATGTGCTGCTGGTCATCGATCGCGAAGCCGGAACCGGTCGCCCCCGTTGCGGCTCTGCCGGCGAGCACCGACACCACGCCCGGCACGGTGCGTTGCGCGGCGGTCACCAGCTCGGCGGGCACCGGCGCGGCGGAGGCCGCCGTGGCGTCCGCTCCGCCGTCGCGGCCGGCCACCCAGCCGCCGGCCGCCGCGCCGGAAACGGTGGAGAGGGCGACCACCGCCGCCGCGGTGAGCAGCCGTCCACCCCAGCGCCGCCGAGACGGGTCCTCCCCCGACCCCGGTACGTCCCACCAGAACCGTCCGTCCGGCCCCAGTTCCGGCGAGACGAACCAGGGCCCCCGCGGCTCACCCAGACCGGTCTGCGCTGCCATCCACACGCTCCTCACTGTCGCTGTGCCCGGACTGTCGCTGTGCCCGGCCCACGCCGGTCGGTCCGTGTTTCCACGCCCGGGCGGTCGTCGTACCGGCTCAGGGCAGGCGGGCGAACCACCGCATCGACCCGGCGGCGGCGGCCATGGCCAACACCAGCCCGAGGCCGATGAACCGGGCGGAGACGTCCTGGCGTTCCGTACGCCAGCCCACCGAGGAGCCGATGTCCTCGTACACCTCACGCAACTCCCGGCTGCTGCCGGCCTCGTGGAACCGGCCCCCGGTGTCCTCGGCGACCGCCTTGAGGGTCTGCCCGTCCACCGGCACCTGGATCGGCCGGCCGCCCCGGTCCACGAAGCCGCCGGGAGTGCCGAAGGAGATGGTGTGCACCGGCACCTTCGCGGTCACCGCCGCCGAGGCGGCCTCCATCGGATCCATGCCCGAGGTGTTCGCGCCGTCGGAGAGCAGGATGACCCGGGCCGGTGGCGGCTGTTCGGCCGCCTTCTGGTCCAGGCTCCGCACCGCGCCGAGGGAGGCGCTGATCGCCTCGCCGATCGCGGTGCCCTGCACGCCGGTGATCCCCTCGGCGAGCCGGTCGATCCCCTCGTGCAGCGCCTCGCGGTCGGTGTTCGGCGGCACCAGGACCGCCGCGCTGCCGGCGAAGGCGACCAACCCGACGTTGAACTCGTCGGGCAGTCCGTCGACGAAGCGGCGGGCCGCCTCCTTGGCCGCCGCCAGCCGGTCCGGCTCCACGTCGGTGGCGAGCATCGAGGTGGAGACGTCGACGGCCACCATGACGGTGGCCCGTTCCCGGGGCACCCGCACCTCGGCTTCGGGCCGGGCGAAACCCACCACCAGCAGCGCCAGCATCGCCAGGAACAGACCGGCCGGGACGTGCCGCCGCCAGCCGGGACGCACCGGCGCGACCCGGTCGAGCAGCCGCAGGTTGGTGAAGCGGACGGCGTAGCGGCTGCGCCGCCGCTGGGCGAGCAGGTAGCCGACGGCCAGCGCGAGCACCCCGAACAGCAACAGCAGCCGGGCGGGTGACTGCCAGGTCACGCGAGACCTCCCCGGGTCGCGGCGGGCGCCGCCGCGAGGCGACGCTGGGTGTGCACGTGGCGCACGATGTCGGCGGTCCAGTCCCGGTCGGTACGCAGCGCCAGGTGGGTCGCGCCGCACCGGCGCAGCGCCCGGCGCACCTGCTCGCGTTGGGCGGCGGCGGCGCTGGCGTAGCGCCGCCGCAGGGCGGCGTCGCCGGTCCACACCTCCCGCCGGCGGCCGGTCTCCGGGTCCACCAGGGTGATCAGTCCGACGTCCGGGAGTTCCAGCTCTCGGGGGTCGGTGATCTCCACCGCGAGCACCTGGTGACGGGCGGCGAGCCGGCGCAGCGCCGGCTCCCAGGGGGCCGGGTCGGCGTGCCGGTCCGGCAGCCCGTCGAGGAAGTCGGAGACCAGCACGACCAGACCCCGGCGGACGGCGACCCGCTGCACCGCGGCGAGCGCCGCGCCCAGGTCGGGCGGGGCGGCCTGCGGCAGGTCGGCCCCGCCGGCCCGGGGGGCGGCCAGCAGCGTCCGCAGCAGGCTCAGCAGGTGGGTCCGGCCGGCGCGCGGCGGGAAGCGGCGTAGCCCGGCCACCGTGAGCAGCTGGGCGCCGAGCCGGTTGCCCGTCCCGGCGGTGAGGAAGCCGACCGCGGCGACGGCGGCCACCGACAACTCGCGCTTGTCCAGTTCGGCGGTGCCGAACTCCATGCTCGGGCTGGCGTCCACCAGCAGCCAGGTGGTGAGTTCCCGGTCGGCGTCGACCTCGCGGACGTGCGGCACGGTGGTCCGGGCGGTCACCGCCCAGTCCATCCGGCGTACCTCGTCCTCGCCCGGCCGGTACTCGCGGCTGCCGGCGATCTCGCTGCCCGGTCCGGGCAGCAGCCCCCGGTGCTGTCCCTGGAGCAGCCCGTCCAGGCGGCGGGTCACGGTCAGTTCCAGCCGGCGCAGTCGCTGGTCGGGGGCGAGGTCGGCCAGTCCGGGGGCGGGCGTCGGCGCGGCGGCCGGCCTCATGCCGCCGCCAGGTCGCGGCTCTGCTCGGGCTGCCCGGCGGCCAGCGTGGGCGGTGGCACGGCCTGGACCAGCCGACGCACCACCGCCTCGGGGGAGATCCCGTCGGCGACCGCGTCGAAGGAGAGCACCAGGCGGTGGGCGAGGACGTCCACCGCGAGTTCCCGCACGTCCTCGGGGAGCACGTACTCCCGACCGCGCAGCAGCGCCTGGGCCCGCGCCACGGCGACCAGGCCGAGCGTGGCCCGAGGGCTGGCCCCGTACGCCAGCATCGGGGCGATCTCGGGCAACCCGAACCGACCCGGGTCACGGGTGGCGAGGATGAGCCGGACCACGTACTCCGCGACCGCGTGGTGGACGAAGACCTGGGCGGCCCGTCGTTGCAGTTCGCGCAGCCGTCCGGGGTCGAGCACCGGGCGGGGCCGGGGCCGGTCGCCGCTCATCCGGTAGAGGATGGCCAGTTCCTCGGCGTCGTCCGGATAGCCCACGACGATCTTCATGAGGAAGCGGTCACGCTGCGCCTCGGGGAGCTGGTACACCCCCTCGGACTCGATCGGGTTCTGGGTGGCGAGCACCAGGAAGGGCTCCGGTACCGGCCAGCTCCGACCGCCGATGGAGACCTGTCGTTCCGCCATCGCCTCCAGCAGCGCGGACTGCACCTTCGCCGGGGCCCGGTTGATCTCGTCGGCCAGCACCAGGTTGGCCATGATCGGGCCCAGTTCGACGTCGAAGCTCTCGGTCGACGCGCGGTAGATACGGGTGCCGACGATGTCGGAGGGGACGAGGTCCGGAGTGAACTGGATGCGGGAGAAGGTGCCCCCGACGACCGTGGCGAGGGTCTGCGCGGCGAGGGTCTTGGCCACGCCGGGTACGCCCTCCAGCAGGCAGTGCCCGTCGGCGACCATCGCGGTGAGCAGGCGTTCGACGAGCCGATCCTGCCCGACGATCACCCGTTTGACCTCGAGGAGCGTCTGCTCCAACCCGTTGCCGGCTCGATCTTCTACGACCGGGGTGGGCAGGCTGGCCAGGGTGTCCGAGATGTCCGTCACGGTGCTTGCTTCCCGGGCCGCCCGGTGGACAAACCTCGGATATTCCGGCCCTTCGGGGGCGGTCGGGCGCAGATCGGTATGAGCTGCCCGCCGGCCTCGCGCACCGGGATTCGAAAGTCGGGGTCGGCCGGGGCGTCAGTCGGACGGATTGGTGCCGGCCCCGGTGTCCCGGGACCGGCACGTCGCCTGTGGTCAGTTGGCCACGAGGAGGTGGAACGGACGGTCCGCCGGGGTGCCGGCCGAGTTGCGGGTCTGGACGAAGACCCCGTTGATGGTCGACCACCGCGGGGCGACCGAGATCTCACCCGCCGGCGGGACGTTGAACTGGTCCGTGGTGCCGATCGTCGCCTGGTACGACTTGCGGCTCACGTCGTAGTTGAACAGCACCTGGTACTGGCCGGGGCCGTACCGGGTGACCGAGACCGCCTCGGGGGAGCCGCGCAGCAGGCTGCCGGCACTGCTGCCGACGGCCCAGGCCACGGTACCCGGAGCGGTCGCCTGCGTTTGGAGGTCGCCGAGCGCCGCGCGGGCCCGTGCGGCGTCTGCCGCCGAGACCGGCGGTTGGCTGGCGCCGGACGCCCGGGCCCCGGGCTGGGCGGCCTCGGCCGCGGCCTTGGTCGTCGGTTGGGCGGCGGCGATCCCGCCGCCGGCCAGGGTGAGCGTCAGGACGCCGAGCGTCACTGCCGCCGCCTTGCGCCTGAGGAATGTGGCCATAACAGGTCTCCCTTTGTGTGACCGTGGTGATACCGCCGACTCGCACTTCCAGCGAGTCGGATAACAGCTGCGGAAAGGGCCGGGAAAGCGAAGGGTAAACCCTTGCCCCGCACCACGAGAGGCCGGTTCGCCACCTCTCGCACCCGGTCTGATCAGGCATTACTACGCTCTGTTGGGCACCTCAACCAGGAGGAACGTAACCCGAGTAAAGTCCCCCGTCAATAGTCGTCCAGCGCGTCTCGACACCCGATTGACAGTTGATGAAAGACGCGAGCCGGCAAGGGGGGCCCATTCACGAAAGCGTGTCGCGATAATTGGCGGGGAATTGCCGGTAGGCTGATGCCATGATCGACACTGTCGTGCCGCACCGCATCGACCGTCGGGGCGCGACCGTCGTGTGCCGGCTGGCCGTCGTACCGGGTGCGGTCTGGGCGGTGGTACGCCTCGGCGGGTGGGAACGCGGGCCGCTGGTGCAGGCACTGGCCTTCACCCCGTACGCCGCAGCCGGCAGCGTGCTGGTGTTGGCGCTCACCCTGGCTCTGCGCCGGCGCTGGCCGGCGGTGGTGGCCGCCGTCACGGCGCTGGCCCTGGTCGGCGTGGTGACGCCCCGGGCCGTCGCCGACGGGCAACCGGCCGTCGACGGGCCGGCGCTGCGCCTGCTCACCGCCAACCTGCTCAAGGGCGGGGCAGACGCCGGCGTCCTGGTCGATCTGGTCCGCCGGAACCGGGTCGACGTCCTGGCCGTGCAGGAGTTCACCTCGCAGGCGCAGGACGCGCTGGACCGGGCCGGCCTGGCCGAACTGCTTCCCCACCGGCAGCTCAACCCCGAGGTGGGCACCACCGGCTCCGGCCTCTACGCGCGCCACCCGCTCACCGCCGGCGGGTTCCGGCGCAACAGCGGCTTCGCCTTCACCCAGGCGTACGCGACGATGCTGGTTCCCGGTGCGCCGCCGGTACGGGTCGAGTCGGCCCACCCGGCCGCCCCGTACGCGGTCGACGTGGTCGACGACTGGCTCACCGACCTGCGGGCGCAGCCGCGCGCCACCCCCGACGGACCGTTGAGCATCCTCGCCGGCGACCTCAACGCCACCCTCGACCACGCCCCGCTGCGGGCACTGCTGGACAGCGGGTACGTGGACGCGGCCGACGCGGCCGGGGCCGGGCTGGCTGGCACCTGGGGGCCGTACGACGGCGACCCGATCCCGCCGGTCACCATCGACCACGTCCTGGTCGACCGCCGCATCGCGGTGGACGCGGTCGAGGTGCACCGCGTCCCCGGCACCGACCACCGCGCCGTCCTGGCCCGCCTCCGCCTGCCCGGCGGGTGACCCGACCCGCCTCCGGCTGGCCCGCCCCGGCGGTACGGCAGTGCCGCACGACGCGCCGGGGCGGCCGGTCAGACCCGGGTGCGGTCGAGTCCGTAGGTGAGGGCGTCGACCAGGGCGTGCCAGGATGCCTCGACCACGTTCGGGTGGACGCCGACGGTGGTCCAGTCCCGGCCCGCGCCGTCGGCGGTCTCCACCAGCACCCGGGTCACCGCACCGGTGCCGTGGCTGCCCTCCAGGATGCGGACCTTGTAGTCGGCCAGCTCGAAGTGCCGCAGCTCCGGGTAGTGCCGGGACAGCCCGACCCGCAGGGCCTCGTCCAGGGCGTTGACCGGACCGTTGCCCTCGGCGGTGGCGATCACCCGCTCCCCGCGTACCCGGATCTTCACGGTCGCCTCGGAGACCACCGAGCCGTCCTCACGGTGCTCGACCAGCACCCGGTACGACTCCAGGGCGAACGGCCGCACCGGTTCGGCGCCCGGCAGCTCGGAGCGGACCAGCAGCTCGAACGAGGCGTCGGCGGCCTCGAACGACCAGCCCCCCGCCTCCAGTTCCTTGACCCGGCTGGTCACCTTCGACAGCGCCTCCGGATGGCCGGCCAGGTCCAGGCCCAGCTCGCGACTCTTGAGCTCGACGCTGGCCCGGCCGGCCATCTCGGTTACCAGGATCCGCATGTCGTTGCCCACCACCGACGGGTCCACGTGGTTGTAGAGCAACGGGTCGACCTTGATCGCGCTCGCGTGCAACCCCGCCTTGTGGGCGAAGGCCGCGGCCCCGACGTACGCCTGGTGGGTGTCGGGGGCGATGTTGGCGATCTCGGCGATGGCGTGCGAGACCCGCACCATCTGCGCCAGGCAGCCGTCCGGTAGGACCGGCAGCCCGAGCTTGAGTTGGAGGTTGGCGACGACGGCGAAGATGTCGGCGTTGCCGGGGCGCTCGCCGTACCCGTTGGCGGTGCCCTGGAAGTGCCGGACGCCGGCCTCGACGGCGGCGATGGTGTTCGCCACGGCACAGGCCGTGTCGTTCTGGCAGTGGATGCCCAGCAGTTCCGGGGCGATCCCGGTACGCGCGGTGAGGTCGTCGATGGCGGCGGTGACCTGGGACGGCAGCATCCCGCCGTTGGTGTCGCAGAGCACGAACCGCTCGGCGCCCGCGGCGAGTGCCGCCTCCACCACCGCCGCCGTGTACGCGGGGTCGTACCGGAATCCGTCGAAGAAGTGCTCGCCGTCGACGAAGACCCGACGGCCCTCGGCCACCAGATGGGCCACGGTGTCACGGATCATCGCCAGGTTCTCCGCCCCGGTGGTGCGCAGCGCCCGCTCGACGTGCCGGATGTCGGCCTTGGCGACCAGTGCGACCGCCGGGGTCTCGGCGTCGAGCAGGCCGCGTACCTGCGGGTCGTCCTGCACCGCCACGCCGGCCCGGCGGGTGGCGCCGAAGGCGACCAGCACGGCGTGTCTCAGGTCCAGCTCGGTACGCGCCCGGCGGAAGAACTCGGTGTCCTTGGGCACCGCCCCCGGCCAGCCACCCTCGATGAAGCCCACGCCGAACTCGTCGAGCAACCGGGCCACCGCCAGCTTGTCGACCACCGAGTAGCTGAGCCCCTCGCGCTGGGCGCCGTCGCGCAGCGTCGTGTCGTACACCTGGAACGTCATGGGAGTCCCTTCTTCGCGGGCGGGGAGCAACGGGGAGCAACAAAAAGACCCCCCGCGGGGTGCGGGAGGTCTGCGCGCTCGGCGGAGGGTAAGCCGGCGCGCTAGGTGCCAATAATCAGGACGGTGCTGCTCACGGTCGCCACTCTGCCACCGCGGACCGCCTTCTGGGAGCACAATCCACATGGCGGGACGATGACTCCGGATGCGCAATACCTGATCCACCGCCGCATTGCGGGCAAAACCTGCCATTGGTGATCGAGTTCACAAGTCACCCGGTCGCCACCAGGAGGAAACATCGCTACGAAAGTATCCGGAACCGATCCAGTTACCGGCCCCGGTGCCGCTGTCAAGGAGGACCAGTGCTCACTGTCGGTGATCGCTTCCCCGAGTACGAACTCACCGCCTGCGTCTCCCTCGACGCCGACCAGGCGTTCGAGACGCTCAACCACAAATCCCACGAGGGCAAGTGGCGGGTCGTCTTCTTCTGGCCGAAGGACTTCACCTTCATCTGCCCGACGGAGATCGCCGAGTTCGGCCGACTCAACGGCGAGTTCGCCGACCGGGACGCCCAGGTGCTCGGCGTCTCGGTGGACAACGAGTTCGTGCACTACGCCTGGCGCAAGGACCACCCGGACCTGCGCGAGCTGCCGTTCCCGATGCTCAGCGACATCAAGCGCGAGCTGAGCGCCGCCTGCGGCGTACTCGGCGAGGACGGCGTGGCGCAGCGGGCCACCTTCATCGTCGACCCGGACAACGAGATCCAGTTCGCCATGGTCACCGCCGGTTCGGTCGGCCGGAACGTCTCCGAGGTGCTGCGGGTGCTCGACGCGCTGCAGACCGACGAGCTGTGCCCGTGCAACTGGAACAAGGGTGGTGCCACCCTCGACGCCAACGCCCTCCTCGCCGGCGCCGGGGTCTGACGATGGGTCTGGACGCGATCAAGGCGGCGCTGCCCGAGTACGCCAAGGACATCAAGCTCAACCTCGGCTCCACCGTCGGCACCTCCACGCTCAAGCCGGAGCAGGCCTGGGGCACCGCCCTGGCCTGCGCCGTCGCCGCGCGCAACCCGCGGGTGCTGGCGGAGATCGCCGACGAGGCCGCCGCGCACCTGACGCCGGAGGCGGTCGCGGCGGCCAAGGGCGCAGCCACGATCATGGCCATGAACAACGTCTACTACCGGGCCAAGCACCTGATCGGCGACGAGCAGTACGCCTCGATGCCAGCCCGGCTGCGGATGCAGATCATCGCCCGACCGGGCGTGGACAAGGGCGACTTCGAGCTGTGGTGCCTCGCCGTCTCGGCGATCACCGGGTGCGGGGTCTGCCTGGAGTCGCACGAGAGGGCGCTGCGCGGCGCCGGGTTCACCCGGGAGCAGGTGCACGAGGGGCTGCGCATCGCCGCCGTCGTGCACGCCGCCGCGGTGGCGCTCGACGCGCAGGCCGCCCTGGCCTGAGCCGTACGGTCCGACGGGTCGGTGCCGCCACGTGCGGCGCCGGCCCGTCGGCGTGCCGGAGCGCGACGGGCAGCGGTACGCGTCGCCGGAGAACCGACCGCCGGGGCACGACGGCGACCGAGGGTGTGGAGACAGCCGGACCGGGTACCTGATCTTCGGACGATGGCAGCCGCAGCGCCGAGACGGCTGTCGACAGCCGAGGCAGGAGTTCAGTGATGGACCGGCTCGACCCGCGCGCCACCCACGGCAGCACCGACCCGATTGTCGACGACGGCCAAGGCGCCGTCGCCGGTGGTGCGCCCGGCGGTGCCTTCCAACCGTGGAGCTACCGGGACGAGGCCGGGGTGACCGACGCCGACCTGGTCGGCTACAAGGTCGAGGCCACCGACGGCGGCATCGGCAAGATCGACAGCGCGAGCCACGAGGTCGGCGGCAGCTATCTCGTCGTCGACACCGGGCCATGGATCTTCGGCAAGAAGGTCATGCTGCCCGCCGGCACGGTCAACCAGGTCGACCACGCCGACCGGAAGGTCCACGTCGACCGCAGCCGCGACCAGATCAAGGCCGCGCCGGAGTACGACGAGACCGCACACAGCGACCCGGCGTACCGGGACACGCTGGGCGGCTACTACGACGACACGTACGGCAACCTGCCTCCGGGCACGGCCCGCTGACTCCGACGGCCAGCGAGGCGGCCGGCGGGCCGAACGCCAAGGCCGGGACTGGCCGAGCATGGACGACCGATGACTGTGGCCGCACCACCCACTACCGTGTCCGGTGTGGACGACGTCGAGCCCGCCCGCCACCTCCCGTTCTCCGTCATGTTCAACTGCCGCGACGTGGGCGGCTATCCCGCCCGCGACGGCCGCACCGTCCGCTGGGGGCGGCTCTACCGCTCCGACACGCCGCACCGACTCGACGGCACGGACCTGTCGGCGTTCGCCGCCCTGGGTGTCCGCACCGTCGTCGACCTGCGCCGGCCCGCCGAGGTCGAGCGGGACGGCCGGGTGCCCCACCTGGACGGCATGGCGTACCGGCACATCCACCCGGAGCACGTCGACTGGGCCGAGAACCCCTACGAGCCGGGCAGCGACCTGGTTCGCTACCTGGCCGACCGGTACACCGCACTCGCCGAGACCGGGGCCGCCGGCCTGGCCGAGGCGGTCGGCCTGATCGCCGACGCGGCGAACGCCCCGGTGCTGGTGCACTGCGTGGCCGGCAAGGACCGCACCGGCGTCGTCTGCGCGCTGACCCTGGCCGCGCTCGGCGTGGCCGACGCCGACATCGCCGTCGACTACGCGCTCAGCGCCGCGGCGCTGGAACGCTTCCAGACCTGGTACGCCACCGTGGGTGGGCGGTTGGGGCAACCCCCGCTCACCACCCCCGCCGAGGCGATGACGCTCTTCCTGGCCAGGCTTCGCCAGCGGTACGGCACGGTGGAGGACTACCTGCGCGGAGCCGGGCTGACCGACGCCCAACTCGCCGCCCTGCGCGGCCACCTGCTGGCGTGACGACGCCGACAGCCTGCCCGGCGGAGCCGACCCTGCCGGGCAGCCGCGACGGTATCGTGCACCGATGCATCGAAGCCGAGTGCACGCGATCCTGATCGACACACCGCAGGACGAGGCCGCCGCGGCCAGCGCCTTCTGGTCGGCGGCACTCGGCGCGCCGGCCCGGCCGCTCCCGGGTGAACCGCAGTTCGTCAGCCTGCACGAGGCACTCCCGGAGGTGGGCCTCGCGATCCAGGCGGTCGACGACGCGCCCCGGATGCACATCGACATCGAGACCGACGACGTCGACGCGGAAACGGCCCGCCTGCTCGCCCTCGGAGCCACCCAGGTCAAACGGTGGCAGGAGTGCCGGGTGCTGCGGGCGCCCGGCGGACACCTGATCTGCGTACTGCCGGTGGCGAGCCCGCCGCCGGCGGTGTTCGAGGCCCACGCGCGGATCTGGCCCTGACCGAGGGCCGGCACCGCCGGATGACGGACCCGCTGTGCAGGGTCAGCGCGAACGGTGTCCGCCGGTCCTCGCGGGGGCGGGCCGGCGGACACCGTCGACGGCTCAGAGGACGCGCTGCACCCAGCCGTGCGGGTCCTCGGCCTCGCCACGCTGGATCGCGACGAGCTGCTCCCGCAGGGCCATTGTGGCCCGGCCCGGCCCACCCTCGCCGATGAGGAACTCCCCGTCGGGGAACCGCACCCGGCCGATCGGGGTGATCACCGCGGCGGTGCCGCAGGCGAAGACCTCGCGCAGCCGGCCGCTGGCCGCGTCGGCCTGCCAGTCGGCGAAGCTGATCGGCCGCTCCTCGACCCGGTGTCCGGAGCGGGCGGCCAGGGCCAGGACGGCGTCCCGGGTGATGCCGGGCAGGATGGTGCCGGACAGCGGCGGGGTGGCCAGGGTGCCGTCGTCATACACGAAGAAGACGTTCATGCCACCCAGCTCGTCGACGAAGCGGCGCTCCACCGCGTCGAGGAAGACCACCTGCTCGCAGCCCGCCTCGATCGCCTCGGCCTGCGCGGCCAACGAGGCCGCGTAGTTCCCGCCGCACTTCGCCGCGCCGGTGCCGCCCGGGGCGGCGCGGGTGTAGTCCGGTGAGACCCAGACCGTGACCGGCTTGACGCCGCCGGCGAAGTACGCCCCGGCGGGCGACGCGATGACGCAGTAGAGGTACTCGTTGGCTGGTCGGACACCGAGGAAGACCTCGCTGGCGATCATGAACGGGCGCAGGTAGAGGCTGGCGTCGGGCCCCTCCGGGATCCAGTCCCGGTCGATCTCCACCAGCCGCCGCAGCGACTCGACGAACGTCTGCGCCGGCAGCTCCGGCATGGCCAGCCGGTGCGCGGAGGCGATGAACCGGGCGGCGTTGGCCTCGGGCCGGAAGAGGGTGACCGCGCCGTCCGCGCTCCGGTACGCCTTCAACCCCTCGAAGATCTCCTGCGCGTAGTGCAGGACGGCGCTCGCCGGGTCCATCGGGATCGGGGCGCGGGCCTCGACCCGGGCGTCGTACCAGCCCTTGCCCTCGGCGTAGCGGATGGTGACCATGTGGTCGGTGAAGACCCGACCGAAGCCCGGATTGGCCAGCAGGGCGGCCCGGTCGGCGGCGGATACCGGGGCGGGATTCGGACGGATCTCGAAATCGAGCTTGTCACCACCGCTCATCGCGCTGACCTCCCTGAGGGTTCAACGGCGCACGGGACCGCACGCCGACGTCGTGCCAGAAAACCTACCCGGAACGGTCGTTCAGCGGATAGCTCCGCGCAGGCGGTCCGGGGTATCCGATCGGCGGGGCACGAGGGCGCCGGCTCCGCCGGACAGCGGGGCGACCGGCCCGGGATCTGGCGGACCCGGGCGACGGACCGGTGGGGACGGGCGACGCAACGCCCGGTCAGGATACGGCGTACCCGGCGAGCCGGTCGCCGACCTCCTCGGTGCGCAGGGGTACGCCCGGGGTGCGGTTGGCCAGCTCGGTGGCGACCGCGGCGGTCACCCGGGCTGCGGCGTCCGGGTGACCCAACTGGTCGAGCAGCAGGGCGGCGGAGAGCACCGCGGCCACCGGGTCGGCCAGCCCCTTGCCGGCGATGTCCGGCGCCGAGCCGTGCACCGGCTCGAACATCGACGGGTACGCCCCGGTGGGGTTGATGCAGCCGCTGGCCGCCAACCCGATGCCGCCGGTGACCGCGGCGGCGATGTCGGTCAGGATGTCGCCGAAGAGATTGTCGGTGACCACCACGTCGTACCGCTGCGGCTGGGTGACCAGGAACATCGCGGCGGCGTCGACGTGCTGGTACTCGGTGGTCACGTCCGGGTGCTCGGCGGCGACGGCCTCGAACGTGCGCGCCCACAGCGACCCGGCGTGGGTCAGCACGTTGGTCTTGTGTACGAGCGTCACCTTGCGCCGCTCGCGGCGGGTGGCGCGGGCGAAGGCGTCCCGGATCACCCGCTCCACACCGTGCCGGGTGTTCAGGCTCTCCTCGGTGGCGACCTCGGCAGGAGTGTCCCGGTGCAGGGAGCCGCCGGCGCCGGCGTAGAGCCCTTCCGTGCCCTCCCGGACCACCACCAGGTCGACCTCCCCCGGCTTGACGGCGGCCAACGGCCCCGCCACGCCCGGCCAGAGCCGGGAGGGACGCAGGTTGACGTACTGGTCGAAGGCGAAGCGCAGCTTGAGCAGCAGACCGCGCTCCAGCACGCCCGGCGGCACCGTCGGGTCGCCCACCGCGCCGAGCAGGATGGCGTCGTGCCCGGCCAGCTCGGTCAGCACCGAGTCGGGCAGCACCTCGCCGGTGCGGTGGTAGCGCGCCGCGCCGAGGTCGTACTCGGTGGCCTCGATTCCGGGCAGCACGGCGTCGAGCACCTTGCGGGCCTGCCCGACCACCTCGGGCCCGATCCCGTCCCCGGCCACCACCGCGATGCGTGCCACCTGGCGCTCCTCACCTCGTCGTTCCCGTGCACCGTACGCCGCCGTCCCGCTTCCCGGTACACGTCTTCCATCATGCGGGAAATCGACCATGCTCAGAGGGCTCACAGCTGGCATTCATGGTGCGGTCATCTCCACTACCTAGGGTCAGGCCACAGGCGGGTCACGGGGGCTCGCACGGATCCGCCGCGACGACGCGGCGCGATCAGCGAAGGAGCAACGATGCGGATCGACCAGCGCCGCGGGGCGGCCGGACTCGACGAACAACCGCGCACCCGGTGGCTGGACCAGGCGGCGTTCACGCTGCGCCGGCCGGATCTGCGCCTCGGCACCCGCAGCCACCACGTCGACCGGGCCGCCGACCCCAGCGGGGACCGGATCGCCGCCACGCACACCGTCCGCACCCGCACCGCCGAGTACACCCTGCTGCTCAACGCCGCCGCGCACGTCGGCCGCCGGGTCGTCGGTGACGCGCTGCGCGACGCCGTCGCCGAGTTGCGCGCCGTCGACCTCACCTACGGGCCGGGCCGCCCGGACAGCCTGGTCTCCCGGCTGCGCCGAGGCGAGATCAGTCCCCAGTCGTACCCGCCGCTGGCCGATCTGGTGGACCGGTGCGCCGCGATGCGCGCGGCCACCGACGGATGGTTTGACGCCTGGGCGGTGCCCGGCGGCTTCGACCCGGGCGGCCTGCTCAACGGTTGGGCGGTGGAGCGGGCCGCGGCCCGGCTGCGCGCCGCCGGCATCACCGACTACGCGGTGCTCTCCGGGGCCGACCTCACCGTACGCGGCCACGCCGCGCACGGCGGCCCGTGGCGGGTGGCCGTGCACCACCCGACCGACGGGCGACGCGCTCCCCTGGTGCTGGAGATGACAGCCGGCGCGGTCGGCACCTCCGGGGTGACCGGCCGGCAGGGGCACGTGGTCGACCCGCACACCGGTGAGCCGGCCGGGCAACTCGTCGCAGCCACCGTCATCGGGCCCGACCTGGCGGTCGCCGACGCCTACGCCACGGCGCTGTACGCCGCCGGCCCGACCGGACTGGCATGGTTCCGCAACGAATCGGGATACCAGGCTCTCTTCGCCCACCGGCGCCGCTGAGGGGCGCCGGGGCGCGTCGGCCGACGGAGTGGAGGGGGTCCACTCCGGTGGCGCGGTCGACGGGCCCGCGATCGGCCCCCACGGTCTCGGCAACGACCGTGGGGGCCGGTCAGCGACGAGTGCGCGTGGCTCGCGCAATCGAGGGGTGCGGGCCGGTCGGCCGGGCGCCTGACGTCGCCACCCGAAGACGAGCCGGGAACCTCCACTCCGGCCGGTGACCGCATGGGTACGCTAGCGAATCGACGCAACTCGACGCAAGAGCCTCCACAGCGGACCCTCGCGGCGGCCCTCGACATCACCCTCCCCGATGTCGTCGGCGGGGTCGTTGCACGGGCGTGAACAGCGGATGGCACGCTGTCCGCCGTGAGTTTCGATCTGAGCGTGTGGGCGCTGCCGGCCGAGGCCACGCCCGAGGACGTCCGGGCGGCGGTACGACAGTGCCGTGAGGGGGTACGCCACGGCGACCGGCACCCCGACCCACGCCTCGTCGCCTTCTACCGGGCCATCACCGCCACATACCCCGACCGCCCGGCCAGGGTGGGCACCCCGTGGGCGACCCTCCCGCTGCACACCGCCAACGACCACATCGAGCTGTACCTCGTCCCGACCTGCGAGGACCAGGTGCTGCTCGACATCGAGCGGCTGGCCGGCGAGTGCGACCTGATGATCTTCGACGCCCAGGACGGCTCGGTCTATCCCCCGCCGTCACGCCTCGCGCGCTGAACCGACACCGCGCGTCTCGCGCTGAGCCTGCGCGCGTCTCGTGCGCTGAAACCGACGCCGCCGGTCGTGCGCTGAACCGGCCCGTTGCGGATCACTGGCCGACCTCGGACACGCGGGGGCCCGGCCGATCCGGCCGGGCCCCCGCGACGTCGGATCCGGGCTACTCGTCGCGCAGGTCCGCCGCACTCGCCGCGGTGGCCCCGATCGAGTCGGCCGCCGAGGTGAGCAGGTCCGCACCCAGGGCCTGGTCGACGGTGAGGGTCATCAGCGTCTCGCCGCCGGCCTCCCGGCGCGCGACCTGCATCGCGGCGATGTTGACGCCGGCCTCGCCGAGCAGCGTGCCGACGGTGCCGACCACACCCGGACGGTCGACGTACCGCAGGAAGACCAGGATGCCCTCCGCGCCGATCTCGACGTCGAAGCCGTCGACCTCGGTCAACTTGGGAACGTCACGGGCGCCGGCCTGGGTGAGGGTGCCGGAGACGCTGACCGTACGACCGTCCGGCAGCGCGCCGCGGACCGTGACCAGATTGGGGTGGTCGGTCGTCTCGGCCTGCGTGACCAGGCTGACCTCGACCCCCCGCTCGGCGGCCAGGTGCGGGGCGTTGACGTAGGTGACCTGCTCCTCCACCACGGAGCTGAACAGCCCCTTGGTGGCGGCGAGCTTCAGCACCGACACGTCGTGGTTGACGATCTCGCCGCGTACCTCGACGGTGACGCTGGCGGCGACCCCGCCGGCCACGGCGGTGAACGCCCGGCCCAGCTTCTCGGCCAACGGCAGCAGCGGACGGACGTCCTCGGCGACCACACCGCCGGCCTGCACGTTCACCGCGTCCGGCACGAACTCGCCCTGCAGGGCCAGCTTGACGCTCTTGGCCACGGCCAGGCCGGCCTTGTCCTGCGCCTCGTGGGTGGAGGCCCCCAGGTGCGGGGTGGCCACCACGTTGTCGAAGGCGAACAGCGGTGAGGAGGTGCAGGGCTCCTTGGCGTACACGTCGACGCCGGCGCCGGCCACCCGACCCTCGGCGATCGCGTCGGCCAGGGCCTGCTCGTCGACCAGCCCACCCCGGGCGGCGTTGACGATCCGCACGCCCGGCTTGACGATCGACAACTCCTTCTCACCGATCAGCCCGACGGTCTCCGGGGTCTTCGGCAGGTGGATGGAGATGAAGTCGCTCTCCCGCAGCAGCTCCTCCAGACCCACCAGGCGCACACCGAGCTGGGCGGCACGGGCCGGCTGGATGTACGGGTCGTACGCGATCAGCCGGGTGCCGAAGGCGGCGATCCGCTGGGCGAACAGCACGCCGATGCGGCCGAGGCCAACCACGCCGACCGTCTTGCCCTGCAGCTCGACGCCGGTGTACTTGGACCGCTTCCACTCCCCCGCCTTCAGCGCGGCGCTGGCGGCGGCGGTGTTGCGGGCCACGGCGAGCAGCAACGCGACCGCCTGCTCGGCGGCGGAGACGATGTTGGAGGTCGGGGCGTTGACGACCATGACGCCCCGCGCGGTGGCGGCCGGCACCTCGACGTTGTCCAGCCCGACGCCGGCCCGGGCCACCACCTTCAGCCGCGGCGCCGCGGCGATCGCCTCGGCGTCGATCTGGGTGGCGCTGCGCACGATCACCGCGTCGGCCTCGGCGAGCGCGGAGAGCAGGGCCGGGCGGTCGGCGCCGTCGACGTGGCGGACGTCGAAGTCGTGCGCGAGCACCTCGATGGCGGCGGGAGCGAGTTCTTCGGCGATCAGTACGACAGGATTCATTGGTCCTCGTAGACGTCGTATGTGGTCGGCCTGGAGCGTCAGGACGCCGCGCTGCGTACCGCGCTGATCCGTGCCATGGCCGTCAGGTGCCGGCTACGCACCTCTTCATGGATCGTAGGTGGCCCACCGGCCCAGGTGTCCCGGGGCGCGGGGTGAGTGCCCTCACACACTCTGTCGCACGCTTGTCATCCCCTGTTCATCCGCCGCCCGCGCCTTGACGTGCCCCACCGCGGCCGGCCGCGATCTGCGCCCACGCATCCGCTGTCGGGGCCGTCGGGTCGGCGGGGACTGCGTCACGCGTTTCTCGCCGCCACGACGGACCGAGGCCCTGGTCACCTCTCCCAGCAGGTGGGAAGCCGGTCGGCATGACAGCGCGTTCTGGCGCAGCCGGAGTCGATCATGGTGGCGACATCAGGATGCGCGACGGCCCGCGACCCGACGCCGGGGAGAGCGTCGGGTCGCGGGCCGTGGCTGGCCGGGTGTCAGGCCGTCTCGGTGATCGGACGGTCCACCCAGCTCATCATGGAACGCAGCTTCTGGCCGGTCTCCTCGATCGGGTGCGCCGCGCCCTCGGCCCGCCACTTGGCGAAGTTCGGCCGGCCGGCCTCGTCCTCGGCCACCCACTCGCGGGCGAACTCGCCGGACTGGATCTCGCCGAGGATCTTGCGCATCTCCTCCTTGACCCGCGCGTCGACGACCCGGGGGCCACGGGACAGGTCGCCGTACTCGGCGGTGTCGGAGACGCTGTAGCGCATCCGCGCGATGCCACCCTCGTACATCAGGTCGACGATGAGCTTCAGCTCGTGCAGGCACTCGAAGTAGGCCACCTCGGGTGCGTAGCCGGCCTCGGTGAGCACCTCGAACCCGGTCTGCACCAGCGCCGCCGCGCCGCCGCAGAGCACGGCCTGCTCACCGAAGAGGTCGGTCTCGGTCTCCTCCTTGAAGGTGGTCCGGATCGCCCCGGCGCGGGTGCCACCGATGCCCTTCGCGTACGACAGGGCCAACTGGAAGGCGGTGCCGCTGGCGTCCTGCTCCACGGCGACCAGACAGGGCACGCCCTTGCCGTCGACGTACTGGCGCCGGACCAGGTGGCCGGGGCCCTTCGGGGCGACCATCGCCACGTCCACGTCGGCCGGCGGGGTGATCAGCCCGTACCGGATGTTGAAACCGTGGCCGAAGAAGAGCGCCTTGCCCGGGGCCAGGTTCGGCGCGATCGCGTCGGCGTAGAGCGCCCGCTGCGCGGTGTCCGGCGCCAGGATCATGATGACGTCGGCCTCGGCCGCCGCCTCGGCCGGCGTGAGCACGCGCAGGCCCTGCTCCTCGGCCTTCGGGCGGCTCTTGGAACCGGCCGGCAGACCGATCACCACGTCGACGCCGGAGTCGCGCAGCGACAACGCGTGGGCGTGGCCCTGGCTGCCGTACCCGATCACCGCGACCTTGCGGCCCTGGATCAGGCCCAGGTCGGCATCGTCGTCGTAGTAAACCTCAACGCTCATTGACTTCCCTTTCGTACGGCGGTCCGGGTCGGCCGTCGTGGACTTGTGCGGTTGATCAGGCAGCGCGCAGCGCGGGACCGGCGGTGATGGAGCGCGAGCCGCGCCCGATCGCCACCGTGCCGGACTGGACCATCTCCTTGATGCCGAACGGCTCCAGGTCGCGCAGCATCGCGTCCAGCTTGTCGGGGGTGCCGGTGGCCTCGATGGTCAGCGTGTCCGGGGCCACGTCGACCACCCGGGCCCGGAACAGGCTGACCGTCTCCAGCACCTGCCCGCGGGCGTTGCGGTCCGCGCGGACCTTGACCAGCAGCAGCTCCCGGGCCACCGAGACCTGCGGATCCAGCTCGACGATCTTGAGTACGTTGACCAGCTTGTTGAGCTGCTTGGTCACCTGCTCCAGCGGGGACGACTCGGCGTTGACCACGATGGTGATCCGGGAGACGTCCGGGTTCTCGGTCTCCCCCACGGCGAGACTGTCGATGTTGAAACCGCGCCGGGAGAACAGGCCGGAGACCCGGGCCAGGACACCGGGCTTGTTCTCCACCAGCACGGAGAGCGTGTGCATAGTCATTGCTGTGCCTTCCTCGTCATGCCCTCACGGCCCTCGCTACGCTCGGTGCGATCGGTCATGACCGACGCCTTCCTCGTCATGCCCTCACGGCCCTCGCTACGCTCGGTGCGATCGGTCATGACTAAACCTCGTCGTCGTCGAAGGCCGGGCGGACGCCACGGGCGAACATGATCTCGTCGTTGCTGGTGCCGGCCGGCACCATCGGCCAGACCATCGCGTCCTTGCCGACCACGAAGTCGACCACCACCGGGGCATCGTTGATCGCCATGGCCGCCTCGATGGTCTTGTCCACGTCGTCGGCGTTCTCACAGCGCAGGCCCACGCAGCCGAGCGCCTCGGCCAGCTTGACGAAGTCCGGGATCCGGTGCTTGTGGGTGCCCAGCTCGGTGTTGGAGTAGCGCTCGCCGTAGAACAGCGTCTGCCACTGCCGGACCATGCCGAGGTTGCCGTTGTTGATCACGGCGATCTTGACCGGGATGCCCTCCAGCGCGCAGGTGGCCAACTCCTGGTTGGTCATCTGGAAGCAGCCGTCGCCGTCCACCGCCCAGACCACCGCGTCAGGCCGCCCCACCTTGGCACCCATCGCCGCCGGGACGGCGTACCCCATGGTGCCGAGGCCGCCGGAGTTGAGCCAGGTGCTCGGCTTCTCGTACGAGATGAACTGGCTGGCCCACATCTGGTGCTGGCCGACGCCCGCGACGTAGATGGCGTCCGGGCCGGCGATCTCGCCCAGCCGCTTGATCACGTACTGCGGGGCGAGGGTGCCGTCGGAGGGCTCCTCGTAGCCCAGCGGGTACCGCTCACGCAGGTCGTCCAGCTGGGTCCACCAGTCGGTCAGGTCGGTCCGATGGCCGGCCTTCTGCTCGGTGGCGACGGCCGTGAGCAGCTCGTCGATGACGTGCCGGGCGTCGCCGACGATCGGCACGTCGGCGTGCCGGTTCTTGCCGATCTCCGCCGGGTCGATGTCGGCGTGCACCACCGTGGCGTCCGGGGCGAACGAGTCCAGCCGGCCGGTCACCCGGTCGTCGAAGCGGGCGCCGAGCGCCACGATCAGGTCGGCCTTCTGCAGGCCGTAGACCGCGGCGACGGTGCCGTGCATGCCGGGCATGCCCAGGTGCTGGCGGTGCGAGTCGGGGAACGCGCCCAACGCCATCAGGGTGGTCACCACCGGGATGCCGGTCAGCTCGGCGAGCCGGCGCAGCCCCTCGGTGGCACCGGCCTTGAGCACACCGCCGCCGACGTAGAGGACCGGACGGCGGGCGGCGGCCAGCAGCCGGGCGGCCTCTCGGATCTGCTTGCCGTGCGGGTGCAGGGTCGGCCGGTAGCCGGGCAGGTCGAGGGTGGGCGGCCAACTGAAGGTGGTGGGCGCCTGGAGGACGTCCTTGGGGATGTCGACCAGCACCGGCCCGGGCCGCCCGGTGGAGGCCAGGTGGAACGCCTCGGCCAGCACCTGCGGGATCTCCTCCGCGGTCTGCACCAGGAAGTTGTGCTTGGTGATCGGCAGGGTGATGCCCTGGATGTCCGCCTCCTGGAAGGCGTCCGTGCCGATCGACGGGCGGGCGACCTGGCCGGTGATCGCGACGATCGGCACCGAGTCCATGTACGCGTCGGCGATCGGGGTGACCAGGTTGGTCGCGCCCGGCCCGGAGGTCGCGATGCAGACCCCGACCCGGCCGGTGGCCTGCGCGTATCCGGTGGCGGCGTGACCGGCGCCCTGCTCGTGGCGGACCAGGATGTGCCGGACCGTGGAGTCGTACAGCGGGTCGTAGGCGGGCAGGATCGCCCCGCCGGGAATGCCGAAGACGACGTCGACGCCGAGCGCCTCGAGGGACCGCACGAGCGAGCCGGCGCCGGAGACCTGGGCCGGCGCGGACTGCCGTACGGCCGGGGCGGCCGGGACGGCGCCGGGGCGCGGCGCGGCGGTCTGGTCGGCGTCGCCGGTCGGCTCGGCGACCGTACGCGCCCGGCGGGCGGAGTGGGCGAGTGTCTCTGGCGTGGGTCTCGTCATGGCGGTTCAGGCCTTCGGCTGGAGTGGGTGAAGCTTTTCGACAGGTGCTACGGGGGCGGCGACCGCCCCGACAGGATCCGACGGCAATAAAAACGGCCCTCGTGCAGAAGCACGGGGCCAGCGCACAACTCTCGACGGAGAGCGTGCGCTCAGGTAAGTACTCGCAGCGACCGGTTCGACGACATGGGAACCAGCCTGACGCATCTCACGCGCTGAGTCAACTGATCCCACATCTTGGTTCACGAACGAGGGGCGCCATCCCCCGTTCGGGGTTCTGCGGGTAGCCCCACCTGCGGGGATCCTCCCTCAGGAGGGCGGGACGTGGGCACCTGCGGCACCGGTGTCGGCGAGCCAGGGCGCAGCCGCGGCAGCAGCGGTGACGGGACCGCCCGCACCGGCACCGGCGGCGGTGCCGGTGGTGCCGACGCGGGTCGTGCGCCCGGTGAGGTGGCGGCCTCCAGCATCGCCTCCAGGTGCTCCGCCGGCACCCCCCACCCGAAGAGCGCGCCCTGACCGAACCGGCACCCGGCGGCCACCACCGCGGCCAGTTCGGTGGGGGACGTCACGCCCTCGGCGATCACCTCCAGGCCGAGCTGGTGGCCCAGTCGCATCACGATGTCGACCATCGGGGCGAAGGCCGGCCCGTCCCGGTCCACCGGACGGACCGGCTCGTGCTCGGCGACCAGGCTGTGGTCGATCTTCAGGATGTCGATCGGCAGCCGGCGCAGCTGCCCCAACGACGAGTAGCCGGCCCCGAAGTCGTCCAGCGCGATCCGCACCCCGGTGCGCCGCAGCGCGGTCAGCCGCCGGATCAGCTCGTCCAGGTCGGTGGCCACGGCATGCTCGGTGACCTCCAGCACCAGCCGCTGCGGCGGCACGTGGTGGGCGCGCAGCGCGTCGGCCACCTGCACGACGTACTCCGGGGCGTGCAGCTCACGCGGGGAAACGTTCACCGACACCCAGACGTCGTGCCCGTCGGCGAGCCAGCGGGACAGCTGCCAGCAGGCCTGGTGCAGCACCCACGCGCCGAGTTTGGCGATCATCCCGCACTCCTCGGCCAGCGGGATGAACTCGTCGGGGCGGACGCTGCCCAGCTCCGGGTGGTGCCAGCGCAGCAGCGCCTCGGCCCCCACCGGGCGCACCGAGGGCAGCGAGGCGACCGGTTGGAACACCAGGCGCAGTTCGTCGCGCTCGATCGCGCCGCGCAGCTCGTGCTCCACCCGGGTACGCCGCAGCAACTGCTGGTCGTGCGCACCGTCGTAGCGCTCGATCCGGTTCTTGCCACGCTGCTTGGCGTAGCGCAGCGCGAGGTCGGCGTGGCGCAGCAGGGCCGCCGGGTCGGGCTCGCCGCGCTGGCCGGCCACCCCGATGCTCACCGAGAGGAACACCGCCCCGTCCGGCTGGTCGTAGGCCCGACCCAGCACCCCGAGCAGCCGCTCGGCGACGGCGTGGGCCTCGGCCGGACGGCCGCGCATCAGCACCGCGAACTCGTCACCGCCGAGCCGCGCGGCCAGGTCGCCGGGGCGCAGGTTGCTGCGCAGCCGCCGCCCCACCTCGGCCAGCACGAGATCACCCACGTCGTGCCCGCGCATGTCGTTGACGTTCTTGAACCCGTCCAGGTCGAGACCGAGCAGGACCCGGTCGCCCCCCTCGTCGCCCCAGCGCTGCAGCTCGCGCAGCAGGCCGCGACGGTTGGCCAGGCCGGTCAGCGGGTCGGTGTGGGCCAGTTCCCGGAAGTGCGCCTCGCGCTCGGCCAGCCGGCCGGCGTACCCGCGCATGTCGTTGAGGGTGAGGTACTGCCGGGCGACCAGCGCGAAACCCTCGATGCTGCCCACCAGGACGGCGAGCGCGTCGAAACCGCCGCCCTGCACGAGGTGGTACATCGCCGAGGCGGCCATCGCGAACATCGGGACGAAGGCGTACCCGCCGTCGCGGCGGATCAGGTCGACCTCGACCTGCCCGGGCGGCTCGGGCCGGTGCACGGCGAGTGACACGGCGAGCAGCCCCAGGGCGAGCAGCACCGCCCCGGCCAGGGCCACGTTGTTGCCGGTCTGGCACACCCCGGCGACGACGCCGAGCCCTCCGGAGGCGGTGGCGCTGATGCCCGCGCCGAGCACCGCGATGCGGGCCCGGGGCGGGCCGGCGCGGAGCATCACGATCAGGGCCAGCCCGACGGTCAGTGCGGCGTTGGCCGAGGCGAGCAGGATCGCCCGACAGGCCACCGGGGTGGCGTCGCCGAGCAGCCGGGTCGGCTCGGTGAAGATCACCCAGCCGACGAACCAGAGCGCGGCCGCCATGATCAGCCCGTCGAGCAGCAGCCGGGCGGTGGCCGCCCGGCTCACCACCACGCCGGGCAGGCGGAGCAGCCCGACGGCGGCGACCAGCCCGCTCGACGCGACGATCACCGCCACCAGCAGCGGCCAACCGGAGAGCCGCTCTGGCCCCCCGAGGTGCGGGTGGGCGTACGCCACGGCCATCCCGGCCAGCAGACCGACCAGCGCGATGGCCGCCGCCACGGCGAGCAGCACGTACGCGCGCCGACGAGGGCAGGATCGCCGCCGGCCCGTCGACCCGGCGAGCAGAGCGGTGGCGGACACGGCGACCAGGGCGCTCAGCACCGCGACCGCGATCATGCCCGGGGGGAAACGCACGACCTCAACTGTGCCGGATACGGACCCTCCGTGGGGGACCGGGTGTGCATCTGTTGGGACACGACCCGACCGGCTGGGGGCGGCGCGCTCGCGGTGCCACACTGGTACGCATGCCTGAGCTGCGGTCGAGGACCTCCACCCACGGTCGGACGATGGCCGGCGCCCGGGCCCTGTGGCGGGCCACCGGGATGACCGACGACGACTTCGGTAAGCCGATCGTCGCCATCGCCAACAGTTTCACCCAGTTCGTGCCGGGGCACGTACACCTCAAGGACCTCGGCGGCCTGGTCGCCGACGCGATCGCCGAGGCCGGCGGGGTGGGCCGGGAGTTCAACACGATCGCGGTCGACGACGGCATCGCGATGGGTCACGGCGGCATGCTCTACTCGCTGCCCAGCCGCGAGTTGATCGCCGACGCGGTGGAGTACATGGTCAACGCGCACTGCGCCGACGTCCTGGTCTGCATCTCCAACTGCGACAAGATCACCCCGGGCATGCTGCTGGCCGCGCTGCGGCTGAACATCCCCACCGTCTTCGTCTCCGGTGGCCCGATGGAGGCCGGCAAGACGGTGGCGATCGAGGGCGTGGTGCACTCCAAGATCGACCTGATCGACGCGATGATCGCCTCCTCGAACGAGGCGGTCACCGACGACCAGCTCGGCGAGATCGAACGCTCCGCCTGCCCGACCTGCGGTTCCTGCTCCGGCATGTTCACCGCCAACTCGATGAACTGCCTCACCGAGGCGATCGGCCTGGCCCTGCCGGGCAACGGCTCGACCCTGGCCACCCACGCCGCGCGCCGGTCGCTCTTCGTCGAGGCCGGCCGCACCGCCGTGGAGATCGCCAAGCGGTGGTACGACCACGACGACGCCTCCGTGCTGCCCCGGTCGATCGCCAACCGCGCCGCCTTCGAGAACGCGGTCGCCCTGGACGTGGCGATGGGCGGGTCGACCAACACGATCCTGCACCTGCTCGCCGCCGCCCGCGAGGCCGAGCTGGACTTCGACGTGGCCGACATCGACGCCGTCAGCCGCCGGGTGCCGTGCCTGGCCAAGGTCGCGCCGAACTCGCCCCAGTACCACATGGAGGACGTGCACCGGGCCGGCGGCGTCCCGGCGATCCTCGGTGAGCTGGACCGGGCCGGGCTGCTCCACCGGGACGTGCACGCGGTGCACTCCCCCAGCCTGTCGCAGTGGCTGGCGGACTGGGACGTGCGCGGCGGCTCGCCGCGACCGGAGGCGGTGGAGCTGTTCCACGCCGCCCCGGGCGGGGTGCGTACCACCGAGCCGTTCTCCACCACCAACCGTTGGTCGTCGCTGGACACCGACGCGGCGCAGGGCTGCATCCGGGACCGGGAGCACGCGTACAGCGCCGACGGCGGGCTGGCCATCCTGCACGGCAACCTGGCCCCGGACGGCTGCGTGGTGAAAACCGCCGGCGTACCCGAGGAGTGCCTGACCTTCCGCGGCCCGGCCAAGGTCTACGAGTCCCAGGACGACGCGGTGTCGGCGATCCTCGCCAAGCAGGTCGTCGCCGGCGACGTCGTGGTCATCCGGTACGAGGGGCCGAAGGGCGGCCCCGGCATGCAGGAGATGCTCTACCCCACCTCGTTCCTCAAGGGCCGAGGGCTGGGCCGGGCCTGCGCGCTGCTCACCGACGGGCGCTTCTCCGGCGGCACGTCGGGCCTGTCCATCGGCCACGTCTCCCCCGAGGCGGCCTCCGGTGGGCTGATCGCCCTGGTCGCCGACGGCGACGAGATCGTCATCGACATCCCGGGCCGGACGATCGAGCTGAACGTCCCGGCCGACGTGCTGGACGCCCGCCGGGTCGCCCAGGAGAAGCGGGACCGCCCGTACACGCCGGTGGACCGGCAGCGGCCGGTGTCGGCGGCGCTGCGCGCGTACGCCTCGATGGCGACCTCGGCCAGCGACGGCGCGTACCGCCGGGTGCCGGAGTAGGACGACCCGTCGCCGCTCGGCGGCAGGTGGTCCGGGGCGAACTGATCACCCCGGACCACCATTCGTCCGCTACGTGCCGCCGAACGGATCGGGAAGGAACAGGAATTCCTTGGCGAGGGCGCGAACCTCGACCCACTCCGGGGCCATCGAGAGTGCCTCCGGCTCCCACAGGTGCGCCTTCTGCGCACCGCTCATCAGGTCGAGCATCTCATCGATGCGGCGGGCGAGCGCGGCCTGCGCCGGGTCGACGAGGCCGGCCTCTTCGAGCGGTTCCAGGAGAACGACCACGGCTTCGAGCTGTAGTGCCAACTCGTCCGCCAGGCCGCCGGTGCCAATCCTGCGCAGATACTCCCGCTGGTCGTCCGCCGCCAGGGCGAGCCGGGCCACCACCCGTGTCAGTTCACACAACACCGAGGTCACGCGGGTTGGGTGAAGGAGGTCGCCAGGGTCGCAGCTCGGGGCCTGGTACATCGGATCACCTCTTCGGACCCCGGATGCGTCAGGTCAGCTGGTCGAGCTTCCACTGCGGCAGCTTCTCCCGGGGCTGGGACAGCCTGGCCGCGGGCTTGTTCGGTGCCTTGATCTTCCAGTAGGGAAGCTTCCCGTGCTGGCCGGCGCCGGGATGCCGCTGGATCATTCTACCGGTCGTGAATTGCTTCCCCTTTTGACCGTGTATCCCCGAGACATCCATCCCTGCCCCTTATGAGAGCCCTTGCACCACCGAGCCGTTCTCCACCACCAACCGCTGGTCGTCGCTGGACACCGGCCCGGCCGGCTGCATCGTGAAAACGGCCGGCGTACCCGAGGAGTGCCTGACCTTCCGCGGACCGGCCAAGGTCTACGAGTCCCAGGAGGACGCGGTGTCGGCGGCGCTGCGCGGGTACGCCTCGATGGCGACCTCGGCCAGCGACGGCGCGTACCGCCGGGTGCCGGACTGACCGGGCCGTCGCCGGCCCGGCTGAGGGTGGGGCCGATTCCCGGCAGCCGCGGCCTCGCGGCTGTCGGCAATCGGTCATCGATCGACGACGGTCATGTCTTGACCGGCCGGTCGATGGGACTCGACCATGAGCGGACTGGGCCGGAGGTCCGACCGCCGCGGGGGAGGCTCGATGACCATCCACCACCGACGCCACGCCGTGGAACTGGTTCGCGAGGTGATGACCCGCGGGCCAGACGACGCGCCCCCGCCGGTGCTGATCTTCGAGGGCGACCGGGGCAGCGGCAAGACGGCCCTGCTGAACGGCCTCGCCGGCCTCCTCGACGGCCGGGTGCCGTACGCGCACATCGACCTGGAGGCCGACGGCCGGACGGGCACCCCGGAGGTGCTGTACGCGCTCGCCTTCCACCTGGGCCGGCCCTGCCCGCTCTACGGCACCCTGCACTTTCCCCGGCTCGCTGTCGGGAAACTGGTGATGGACGACGACACGCTCGACCTGCGGGACCGCGACCGGGCCCGGCAGCAGATCAACGCGCTGCTGCGCGAGCACCGCGGCGTCGACCGGCTGGTGACCACGCTCAGGGAGGGCGCCGGGGACCTGCCCGCCGTCCTGCCGGCCGCCGTGCAGACGCCGGTGCGCCTGTCCACCCGGCTCCTCGCCACGGTCATCCACCGGCTCGCGTCCTGGACGTGGAGCAGCAGGCTCGTCCTCGGCCGGGCGCAGAAGTGGTACGGCTCGCAGGGCGGCGCGCGCCCCCGCCCGCCCGTCGAGACGCTGATCGACCTGAACCGGTGGCACCGCCGGCCGGGTGAGGCCAACAACGCCCGTCAGCGCGACGAGCTGCTCTGGGCGGCGTTCCGCGCCGACCTGACCGCCGGGCTCGGTCGGCGCCTGCGCCGGCCCTGGATGCCGCGCTGCGTCGCGTTGATCGACAACGCCGACACCCGACTCGGGCGACACTTCCTGATCGAGCTGGCGCGCGGACGCGAGACGGTTCAGGACGAGCCGCTGGCCGTGGTGGCGACCAGCCGGGCCCCCTTCCTCGGCCACCTTCCCGAGGCGCAGCAACGCCTGTTGGCGGCCGAGGAGTCGCTGCCCTCGGGGCGGGACACCGAGCAGCCTCGGCCCCGTTGGGTCCGCTACCCGCTGCCCGCCCTCACCGAGGCGGACGTCGTGCATCGGATGGCGCGGGAACACCCGGATCTGGAACCCCGGATACCACGGCAGATCCAGCAGCTCGGCCAGGGCAACCCGCTGGTGGTGAGCATGCTGCTGACGGCGGCCCGCGAGGTGTCGTCGTGGCCCGAGGGCGGCGAGGAACTGGCCCTCGCGCTGGGCCGGCTGGAACCCGCGCCGGCTGACGACACCGACCGGAGACAGTTCACCGTCGAGGAGCGGCTCATCCGGCACCTGCTCGGTATCCCGGATGCCAACCCGCTCCCCGTCGACGAGATGGACATCCTGACCACCTGCGCCGCCGCCCGGACCGTCGAGCAGGCGACCACACTGGCGACGCGGAGCGGGCTGCTCACCGCCGACGGGTACGCCGGCCGGCTCGGCCTCATGCTCGACAGTCTGCGGTCGGCCGATCCCGACGCCGACCCGCCGCCGTTGCGCCGGCTGCTGCTCCGTCGGCTCGCGGCCCGCGACCCGGACGGCGGGGATGGCTGGAACTGGGTACACGCGCTGCTACGCGACCAGTGCCGGGCACGCGGCGACCGGACCGGCGAGCGGTACCACGCGTTGGCCCTCGACCAGCTCGAGGAGGTCAGCGACCAGTTCGCCGCCGAGGTCGGGACGGTGCCAGCGGCCGACTGGCTGGCCATGCTGCGGGCCGTCACGCGAGCTCCCACCCGCCGGCCGCACACCGCGCCACCGGCCCAGGAGGCGCACCGCCTCGCCCGGTCGACCGGCGCGGACCCGGAGAGCCGGCTCGGCCGGGTGACCCGACTGGTGGTCGGCCTGCGGCTCGCCGCCGACCCGTTCACCGGTCGGCTCCGGGCCGATCTGCACGACGGGCTGAAGCGCGACTACCGGGCGCTGGCCCTGCACTTTCCCGACGACCAGTCGCTGCTGGTCGCCGAGGCGGACCGACACAAGGGATGGGCGGACCAGTGGCGGTGAGAGAAGCAGCCGGCGTCAGCCCGGTGGCCGGCGTCCCCACGGACTTCTTCGCTCCCCGGGTGCCCCGGTCACGACGGGTGCTCCGGCTGGCCACGGCCACGGCGGCAGTGGCCGCTCTGGTGGCCGCGTCGGCCCTGGTCGTCACCATCGTGGTCACCTCGTGTGGCAGCCTGCGCTCCGGCCTGACCCGGGTCGGCGGCGAGTGTGTCGGGGTGCTGACCGACGTCGGCGCTCACACCTTCGAGGGCCTCGGTGACGTCCAGCAGAAGATCAGCAAACAGAACGAAATCGTCCGCGCCAAGTCGGCCGCGGAGAACCAGCCGTACGTGCGGGTGGCGCTGCTGTCGCCGATGACCTCCGCGGAGAAGAGCTTCATGTCGAAGGCGCAGGTCCGGCACGCGGTGCAGGGCGCCTACGTCGCACAGGTACGCGCCAACGGCAGCGCCGGCACGAACGACCCGCCCCTGATCGAGTTGGTTCTGGCCAACGTGGGCAGCCGGCAGGAGCAGTGGCGTGGAGTGGTACGCACCCTGGAGCAGTTGGCGGACGACGAGAATCCGCTGGTCGCCGTCGTCGGCATGGGCACCAGCATCGCGGCGACCCGGGACGCCGCCCAGTACCTCGCGGCTTCCGGCTCCGGGCTACCCATGATCGCCGGTGTCGCCACCGCCGACGACTTCCGTGACATCCCGGGTTTCGTCCGTGCCTCACCGAGCGACACCGACTACGTCCTTGCGCTGAACGCCTACCTCCAGACCCGCACGGATCTCCGCAAGGGCATGGTGGTCTTCGACGAGTCGGAGCCGGACCTGTACGTCCGGAGCCTCCTGGCGGCGTACCGCAGGATCCTCAAGGACTACCTGCTGCCCTACGAGCGGTCCTTCGTCGGCGCCGGGGACCCGGGCCAACGAGCCCGCTTCCTCGAACCGATCGCCGCCAGCGTGTGTACCGACCCGAAGCCCGACATGATCCTGTACGCCGGCCGCCTCCTCGACCTGGACGACTTCGTCAACACACTGGCGAGTCGGCAGTGTTTCACGCAGAAGCCCCTGACCATTCTGGTGGGCGCCACCGGACTGACCGTCTCCGACGAGACCGCCGCGCGGATGGCGCAGACCGGGATCACCATCGTCACCGCCGCGTCGGTGCACCCCTCCTGGTTCACCGACGAGGCGGTCGTGCCCGTCCCCAAGGGCCTCGCGGCGTTCGTGGAGGCGTTCCGGGCCGCGAGGTTCGACGACGAGGCAACGCTCACCGACGGCTACGCCCTCACCCACCACGACGCCATGGCGACGGCGGTGACGGCCATCCGGATGGCGAAACGCAGCAAGCTGTCCGCCGCGGACGTCCGCGGCCAGTTGCTCAACCTGAACAAGGACGTGGTGATCCCCTCCGCCGGCGGCGACCTGAGCTACACCACCGGTCGTCGGGCCGACCCGGTGGGCAAGTGGGTGCCGATCAGCGTCCTCCCGGCCGGCGCGGCCCCGATCCCGAAGGGGACACCGTTCATCACGGGCTGAGATCGGCCGGCGCACCGCCGGCAGGGGCGATGTCGTTGACGCAGCGCAGCACCGGCCGGTTGGTCAGTGCCGCCGGGTCCAGCGGCCCGTCGGCCGTCACGGTGAAGGTGGTCGACTCCCCCGGCAGCAGGGTCACCAACGCCCGGTCGACCTGGGCAGACGGGTCGAGCCGGTCCGGGAAGAGGGTCAGGTCACGCAGCACCGTCCGGGCGGTCACCCGGACCCGCAGGCCATCGCCCGCCGGCTCGACCGCCGCGTCCCACTCCGCCGCCGGCCACTGCATGTCGCGGTCCTCGGCGAAGAACCACAACGCCCGCTCCGCGGTGTCACCGGCCGCCGCGACCAGCAGTTCACTGCGGGCCTCGTCCGGCCGCGTCAGCTCCACCGGCAGCGCCAACACCACGCGGGAGTACGCGGGGACGTCGAGGTCGACCGAGGTCTTCGCCCTCGGCTGCCCGGTGAGGGTGAGCCGGACGACCGTGGCCGGCGCGGTCCACGCCTGCCCGGTCTCGTTCACCGCGACCAGGGTCAGCCCGCCGTCGCGGGGCTGGACGGTGAGCAGCCGGTCGGCGTACGCCCGGCGCAGCGCGTACCAGAGCGGTTTGCGCCGGCCGTCGCCGTCCACGGCCGACCAGGAGGTCACCGGCCAGCAGTCGTTGAGCTGCCAGACGATGGTGCCGGCGCAGACGTCCCGGTGGGAACGGAAGTGTTCCACCCCGAGTTGGATCGCCCGGGCCTGGTTGAGCTGGGTCAGGTAGTGCCAGTCGTCGAAGTCGGCCGGGGCGGGCAGGTGAGCGTCGAGCCCGCGCTGGAGCTTCAGGTCGCCGTCGATCGCCTTCTGGTGGTGGGCCATGCCCGGGGAGTCGTGCGCCAGCGGCTCGTCCGAGATGGACCGGCGCAGCGTCGCGTACGCCGGGGGTGCCTGGTAGCCGAACTCGGCGACGAAGCGGGGAACGTACTCCCGGTACTTCGTGTAGTCGTCGGTGTTCCAGACGTCCCAGATGTGCGTGGTGCCGTGTGCCGGGTCGTTGGGGTGGATCTCCTCGGTGCCGGACCACGGGCTGCCCGGCCAGTACGCGACGGTCGGGTCCAGTTCCCGCACGATGGCGGGCAGCATCTCGAGGTAGTAGCCCCGACCCCAGGTGCGGCCGTCCAAACACATCTGCCAGCCCCAGTCGTGCCAGCCCCAGATGTTCTCGTTGTTGCCGGTCCAGAGCACCAGCGACGGGTGACCGGCGAGCCGGGCCACCTGCTCGCGTGCCTCCGCCTCGACCTCGCCGCGCAACGGCTCCTCCTCGGGGTACGCCGCGCAGGCGAAGAGGAAGTCCTGCTGCACCAGCAGGCCGAGGGAGTCGGCCAGTTCGTAGAAGTCCGTCGACTCGTACCGGCCACCGCCCCACACCCGGAGCAGGTTGACGTTCGCGTCGACCGCCTGGCCGAAACGCTCGGCGAGCCGCGCCCGGGTGACCCGGTTGGGGAACGCGTCGTCGGGGATCCAGTTGGCTCCCTTGACGAAGACCGGCACCTCGTTGACGCGCAGCGTGAACGGGGTGCCGTGCGCGTCGGGGGTGGTGTCCAGCCGAAGCGAGCGGAAGCCGATCCGGCGCGACCGGGTCTCCAGTTCTCGGCCGTCGGGGCCGCGGAGGGTCACGTCGAGGTCGTGCAGGGGCTGGTCGCCGTACCCGACGGGCCACCACAGCGCGGGGTCCGGGACGTCGAGGGTGAGCACGGCGGTCCGCTCGCCGGAGGCGACGGCGACCTCGACGGCGACCCCGGCGACGACCGCGTGCACGGTCAGCGGCGCGTCACCGGCCCGCTCGACCTCGACGTGCAGTTCCACCCGCCCGGTGCCGTCGGCGACAGTCACCAGGGGACGCACGGACGCGAGCCGAGCCGTGGACCAGGCGTGCAGCCCGATCTCCTGCCAGATGCCGGCGGTGACCACCGTCGGTCCCCAGTCCCAGCCGAAGTTGCAGGCGGTCTTGCGGATGAAGTTGAACGGCTCGGGGTACGCGTTCGGCAGTTCACCGAGCCGGTCCTGCTGCGCCTCGGCGTAGCGGTACGGCGAGTCGAACCGGATCGCGAGCGTGTTGTCGCCCGCACGCAGCAGCGACCGGACGTCGAACCGGTAGGAGCGGTGCTGGTTCTCGGTGCGCCCGACCTCGGTGCCGTTGACGGTGACCGTGGCGACCGTGTCCAGGCCGGCGCAGACCAGGTCGATCCGGTCGTCGTCGCCCGGCTGCCAGCCGAAGGTGGTCTCGTAGCTCCAGTCGGTGCGCCCGATCCAGGTGAGCCGGTTCTCGTTGTCGTCGAGGTACGGGTCACCGATGAGGCCGGCGGCCAGCAGGTCGGTGTGCACGCAGCCGGGCACGGTCGCCGGCACCGCCGCTCCGGCGATCTCCGGTGGCACCGGTGCACCCGGTACGGCCCGCAGCGTCCAGCCGTCGTGCAACGTCCGGTGGGTCACGATTTCACCGCGCCTTCCATGATTCCGCGGACGATCTGTCGGCCGCCGATGAACAGCATGATCAGTAGTGGCACGGTGGCGATGAACGCACCGGCGAGGACCCGCCGGTAGATCACGTAGTTGCCACTGGCCAGGTCGGAGATGGCGACCATCGAGGTGGGGTAGTCGCTGCCGCTCAGTGTGATCAGGGGCCACTGGAAGTCGTTCCAGGTGGCGACGAAGGTGAGCAGCCCGAGCACGGCCAGGGCCGGGCGGATCGCCGGCAGCACGATGTTCCAGTAGACGCGCATCGTGGAGGCGCCGTCGACCCGGGCCGACTCGACCAACTCGTCGGGTACCGAGTTGACGATGAACTGTCGCATGTAGAACACGCCGAACGCGGTGACCAGGCCCGGTGCGATGACGGCGAGCAGGGTGCCGTTCCAGCCGAGCTTGCCCATCACGATGTACAGCGCCACGATGCCGAGTTGGTTGGGCACGGTCAGGGTGAGCACCACGAAGAGCATCAGCGCGTTGCGGCCGGCGAACCGCAGCTTGGCGAAGGCGAACCCGGCCAGCGAGCAGAAGAACAGCACCGAGGCGGTCACCACGACGGAGACGATGACGCTGTTGACCATCGAGGCGGCGAAGAAGACGTCCTGGAGGGAGAAGACCTCCTCGACGTTGGTCATGAACCGGTCGCCGGGAACCACCGCGGGCGGCAGCTTGGCCAGCGCCTCGTCGTTGCTGGTGGCGATGACGAACATCCAGTACAGCGGGAAGACCGCGAAGAGCATGGTGACGGCGAGCAGCAGGTACGTTCCGACCCCGGCCGGGGTGTCCTGCGGCGCCCGGCCCATCAGGGCCGGGCGGTTGCGCCGTACCGGGGCGGCGGGGCGCGGCGGGGCGACGGCGGTCATCTGCGACCTCCCGAGAGACGGTTGGTCAGCAGCGTGTTGATGCCGGCGACGACCAGGATGATCAGGAACAGCGCCCAGGACATCGCGGCGGCGTAGCCGAGGTTGAGGTCCTTCCAGCCGACCTTGTAGATGAGCTGCGCGATGGTCTGCCACTCACCGTTCGGGCCGCCGGTGGCGGTCTGCGCGTTCGGGTCGAACAGCATCGGTTCGGTGAAGAGCTGGAGACCGCCGATGGTGGAGAGCACCACGGTGAACACGATGATCGGCTGGATCATCGGCACGGTGATGCGCCAGAGTTGCCGCCACGGGCCGGCGCCGTCGATCGCCGACGCCTCGTAGACGTCGCGCGGGATGGACTGCATGGCGGCCAGGTACAGCAGGGCGTTGTAGCCGATCCACTTCCAGTTCACCATGGTGGCGATGGCGATCCAGGAGTGGGTCTTGTCGGCCCGCCAGTCGATCGGGGCCTCCGGGCTGCCGTAGCCGAACAGACCGAGCGCCCAGTTGGCCATGCCGAAGTCGCGGGAGAAGAAGACGCTGAACACCATCGACGAGGCGACGATCGGCGTCACGTACGGCAGCAGCATGCCGACCCGCCACCAGGTCTGCAGGCGCAGCTTGCGGTTCAGCAGCGAGGCCACGATCAGGGCGAGCAGCAGTTGCGGCACCGACGAGAGCAGGAAGATGCCGAAGGTGTTGTAGAGCGCGTTCCAGAAGTCCTCGTCGCCGAGGAGCCGGGTGAAGTTCTCCACGCCGGCCCAGTACGGCAGCGTGGGGTCGTCCAGCCGGTAGTTACGCAGCGCGACCACACCGTTGAAGATCAACGGGAACAACCCGAAGAGGATGAAGAGCAGGAAGAACGGCGCGATCAGCAGGTACGGCATGTAGCGCATGTCGAAGCGGTACAGCCGGTTGCGCCAGGACAGCCGCCGCTCGTCGGCTCCGGAGCCGCCGCGTCCGGGGGCGGCTCCACGGCCCGACGCGGGCGCGGCACGGGTGGTGGACATGGGAAACGCTCCAGGGCCGAGAGGTGAGGGGGCGCGGGTGGTACGGGTGCCCACCGGCCTCCGGCGGGCGTCGGGTGACGGGATGCGGCTCACGGCCGGTGGCGGAGCGGGTTGGTCCCGCTCCGCCACCGATCGTCGGAAAGCGTCAGGACGTGGCGACCTTCTCGGCTTCCTTGACCGTCTCGGCCCAGGCGGCGTCCGGCTTCAGGGTCTTGTTCTCCACCCGGCGGATGACGTTCTCCACCGCGACCCGGGTCGGGCCGTTCTTCTTGCCCAGGTACTGCGGGGTCAGGCCCTGCGCCATCGTGGGGAAGATCTGGCCGACCGGGGCGCCGCTGAAGAACGGGTTCTTGAACTCGGTGATCGCCGGGTCGGTGTAGAGCGCCGGTTGCGAGGGCAGGTTGCCGACCTTCTTGAAGATCTCGACCTGCTGCTCCGGCTGGACGAGCCACTCCAGCAGTTTGTAGGCCTCGTCGGCGTGCTTGGTCTGCTTCGGGATGGTCAGGAAAGATCCGCCCCAGTTGCCACCGCCGCCGGGCACCGCCGCGATGTCCCACTTGCCCTCCGTGCCGGGGGCGGTCTGCTGGATGTGACCGAGCATCCACGCCGGGCAGGCGAGCACGGCGAAGGCGCCGCTGGTGAAGCCCTTGTCCCAGTCGGCCTGGAAGCTGACCAGGTTGGCCGAGATGCCGGCCTGGATGGCCTTGACCGTGTAGTCGAAGGCGACCTTCGGACCCTGCTCCATCTGGAGCTGATCCTGGTCGTTGTAGAAGCCGACCGGCTGCTGACCCAGGATCGGGTTGAACAGGTTGGTGCCCGCGTCGATGAACTTTTTGTTGGTCTTGGTGGTGTACTGCTGACCGACCTCGATGAACGTGTCCCAGGTGGGCCAGAGCGCGGAGACCTGGTCCCGGTCGGTGGGCAGCCCGGCCGCCTTGAACAGGTCCGTCCGGTAGCACATGGCCAGGCCGCCGACGTCGGTGCCGAGGCCGATCTGGGTCTTGCCGTCGGCCGAGAGCGACTGCTTCCACTTCCACGGCAGGTACTTGCTCTCGTAGGAGCCGGCGCCCTTGTCGAGCAGGTTGACGAACTTGTCGGACTGGCTGCGAAACTGGACCATGAAGCCCTCGTCGACGGCCGCGATGTCGGCCGCCCCGTTGCCCGCGACCAGCTTCTTCTGCAGGTCCTCGTGCTGGGCGTTGTACTCGCCGGAGTTGAGCTGGATGCGGATGTTGGGGTTGGCGGCCTCGTACGTGGCCTTCAGGTCCTGCAGCCCGAAGTCGCCCCAGAAGTTGATCTTCAACGTGACGACGTCTCCGGAGCTGGAGTCGCCGGTGCTGCTCCTACCACTGCAACCGGCGACCATGAGCAGGCCGACGGCACCCGCGGTCGCCGCGCGGGCCCAGTGCCTCCAGGACCGTTTCATGCCATCCTCCGCACCATATGGAAACGCTCTCGACATCGAGAAACGTCGACTGAACCGGGTAAGTGAGGCCACCGTACGGGCCACCCCTGGCACTGTCAACGGTCGATCATCGCCGCAGCCGACCGGCAGCCTGGGACCGGAAGGCGGGAGCGCGACCATGCGCGGTTGAGCGCTCTTTCGCGCACGGTGAGACCCAGCCGGCGGGCTGCGGCAGCCCGCACAGGCCGTACGCTTAACCGTGCAAGCAGCCCCAGGGTGAACGGGTTTCGCAGCCCGTCGCCCCGTGATCACCACCGATCACCGGGGCGCGGTAGCGTGAGGGCGGCCGGTCGACCGGCGCCCTGGGACCGGCCGCAGGGCCGTTGAGTAGTTGAGGAGCACGCCGGTGAAGCGGCCGACCATCGCCGACGTCGCCCGACGCGCCGGGGTGTCCAAGGGCGCGGTGTCGTACGCGCTGAACGGACAACCCGGAGTCTCGGAGGCCACCCGCCAACGAATCCTGGCCATCGCCGCCGAGATCGGCTTCAGCCCCAGCAGCGCCGCCCGCGCCCTCTCCGGCGCCACCGCGAACGCGGTGGGCCTGGCCCTCTGCCGACCGGCCCGGACACTGGGCATCGAACCGTTCTTCATGGAGCTGATCAGCGGCGTCGAGGCGGAGCTCTCCGCCCGGTCGTACGCGCTGACCCTTCAGGTGGTGGCCGACCCGGAGGCGGAGATCGCGGTCCACCGGCGCTGGTGGGCCGAGCGGCGGGTGGACGGCGTCTTCGTCTGCGACCTGCGCACCGATGATCCCCGCATCCCCGCGTTGGAGACGCTGCAACTGCCGGCCGTGGTGATCGGTGGTCCCGGCCACACCGGAAACCTGACCAGCGTCTGGTCCGACGACGCGGCGGCGCTGGTGGAGACGGTGGAGTACCTGGTCGCGCTGGGACACCGCCGGGTCGCCCGGGTGGGCGGACTGCCTGCCCTGCTGCACACCGAGATCCGCACCGACGCGTTCGACGAGGTGTGCCGGCGGCTCGGGCTCGACACGGCGGTCACCGTCTGGTCGGACTACACCGGCGAGGAGGGGGCCCGGGCCACCCGGCGGCTGCTCAGCTCCGCCACCCGCCCGACGGCGATCATCTACGACAACGACGTGATGGCGATCGCCGGACTCTCGGTGGCGCAGGAGATGGGACTCGCCGTCCCGGGCGACCTGTCGATCGTGGCCTGGGACGACTCCCCGCTCTGCCAGCTCGTGCATCCGCCGTTGACCGCGCTCGGGCGGGACATCCCGGCGTACGGCGCGCACGCCGCCCGGCAACTGCTCGCGGTCATCGCCGGCCAGCCGGCGACCGGGCTCCAGGACGAGACGGCGCATCTCACCCCGCGCGGCAGCACCGCCCCGCCCCGGGAGAGGTGAACCGGTTAAGCGCGCAGGGCGCCTGCGCGTCGATCAGCGGGACGCCGACGGGAACTCCGCGAAGAACGCCTCCACCCGCTCGGCGGTGGCCGGGCGAGCCAGGGCGAACCCCTGGCCGTACCGGCACCCGGCCCGATAGGCCCGGTCGACGTCGGCGTCGGACTCCAACTCCTCCCCCACCACCGCGAGGCCGAGCCGCTCGCCCAGGCTCACCACCACGTCGATCATCGGCCGGCCCGGCCCGTCCGGCGCCGCCACCAGGTGCGGCCGGACCTTGAGCAGGTCGATCGGGAGCCGACGGAGCTGGGCCAGGGATGCCTGCTCGGCCCGGAACCCGTCCAGGGCGGTCCGCACCCCCAGCGAGCGCAATCCGGCCAGCCGGGCCACCACCGTGGGCAGGTCGGTGCCGAGGCGGTGCTCGGCGACCTCGACCACCAGTCGGTCGGCCGGCACACCGTGCGCGGTCAGGACCGCGGCCACCCCGGGGATGAACTCCGGCGCCAGCAGCTCCCGCGGTGTCACGTTGACCGCCATCCAGAGCCGCCGACCCCCGGCCGACCATTCGGCGAGTTGCCGGCAGGCCCGCTCCAGCACCCACCGGCCCAGCTCACCGACGAGACCCAGATCCTCGGCCACCGGCAGCAGCTCGGCCGGCAGCACGGTGCCCAGGGCCGGGTTGCGCCAGCGCAGCAGCGCCTCCGCTCCGACCGGCAGCCGGTCTTCCAGCCCGAGCACCGGCTGGAAGACCATGTCCAGCTCGCCCCGGGCGACCGCACCCGGCAGCTCCCGTTCCAGGTCCAGCCGGCGGACCAACTGCTCCTCCAGGTAGGCGTCGTACCACTCCACCCGGTTGTGACCGAGCTGCGCGGCCCGCCGCCGGGCCAGGTCCGCCTGACGCAGCGCGTCCTCGGGACCGGCCGTGGCCAGTTCCGCCAGCCCGACACCGACCCGCAACCGGATCATCTCCCCGGCCACCAGGCAGGGCTCGGCCAGCGCGGTCACCAGCCGGCTGCCCAGCGCGTACGCCGGTACCGGCCCGAGGTCGCTGACCACGGCGAACTCCTCCGCGGCGACGCGGGCCACCAGGTCGTGCGGGCCCACCACGTCGCGCAGCCGGCGGACCGCGGCACGCAGCACCGTCTCCCCGGCCGTCGACCCGGACCGCTCCCCGACCGCACTCAGACCGTGCAGGTCGATCAGGAGCAACGCCCCCGGCTTCGGCCGCCGTTCGGCCAGCACCCGGAGCAGTTCCGGGCGGTTGGCCAGGCCGGTGCTCTGGTCCACCGCGGCGAGCCGGCGCAGTTCCCGCTCCAACCGGCGACGCTCACCGATGTCGCGTACGTGCAACACCAGCGCGTCGACCTCGGGAATCGCGCGCTGGTCGCTCACCGTGGCCTCCGTCTCCCGCCAGCCACCGTCGCCGGTGCTCATCCGGGCCACCAACAGCGCCGGCCGAGCGCCGGCCGGGGCGGCGAGCCCGGCCAGCGCCGCGGGGACGTCGTCGGGATGCAGCAGGTCGGCGAGGGGTCGCCCGCGTACCTCGTCGTCACGCAGCCCGAACCAGCGCGGCCCGGCCGCGGAGAGCCACCGCACCCGCAGCTCGTCGTCGAGGATCAGGATCAGGTCACGGGCACCGGCGATCAGCGCCCGGAAGTGCGCCTCCCGGACGGCCAGCCGCCGGGCCTGGTCCCGGTTGTCCGCCGCGGTGATCAGCTCCCGGCCGATCAGCGGCGGAACCACCGCCAGCCCGAGCAGCACGGCGGTCGGGGTGAAATCGCCGACGGCCCACAGATGGTGCCCGGCGGCGAGGGCCGCCACGGCGGCCGGGGCGGTCACCCGCGGCCAGGCCGGGGCGGGCCCGTCACCGTGCGGCGGGTCGCCGGCCGCCACCCGGGTCGCGCCCGCGGCGGTGAGCAGCACGCCGGCCACCAGGAACGGCACCATCGTGAGGCTGGCCTGCGGCGGCACCCGGTAGCTCGACAGCACCACCAGATCGGCCAGCCCGACCAGGGTGGCCGCCGCGCCGACCCGACACAGCGCCGCGCCGGGCCGACGCCGCCGATCGGCGAGCGCGCTCACCAACAGGGCGGCCAGCCCCACCGCGCCGCCCACCGTGACCAGCCGGACCAGCACCGGGACCTCACCCGGCGGGAGCAGCACCCAACCGGCGAAGACCAGGGCGGTGCCGAGACCGGCCATGTCGACGGCGCGGCGCAGCCGGGCCCGGGCGGTCAGCCGGGTGTGCCCGGGAAGGGTGAGCAGGCCGCCGGCGTAGCCGACGGCCATGGCGAGCAGGCCGGCGGTGGCCACCTGCGGGTGTTGCGGCGGGGCGGACAGCGGCAGAACGGCCACGGTCAGGCCGACCACCAGGACGGCGGCGTCCAGTTGGGCGGCGGCCCGCCGGCACCGCCGGGCCCTCCGGCCACGAACGCCGACGGCCGCCAGCCGGGACAGTCGGATCCCGGCCAGGGCGCAGCCCAACGCGCCGGAGAGCGTGGCGGCGGCCAGCGGCGGGAGCACGCCGGCCAGTGCGGCCACCGCCAGCATCGTGGTCGCTCCCAGCAGGGCGACCAGCGCGGGCGAGGGACGACGGACGAGGTACGGAAGTGGCACGGCGGGCGCCTTCGTGAGGGGGACACGGGGCGGTGCGGCGATGCGTGACAGCGACGGATATCCGACACACGTCACTCCGAGGAACGAGCCCCACCCATTGGGGTTACGCTCCGCCAGATGTGACCCGCACCACTTGACATGGAGCCACGGCCACCCGCCCACCCCCCCCCCCCCCCCCCCCC